>PWSG01000169.1 GCA_003564055.1 Syntrophomonadaceae bacterium | reverse complement strand
TAAACCATTGGCGCACCAGCAGTATTTAAAGTGTAAACTTCACCCTGTTTCTCTATAGTAATGCCGTCAAGGGCGTTTAAAAGCTCCGTAGTGCTGCCGGCCAGGTACTCAATTATGCCAACCTCTAAAGCCTCCCTGGCGTCAAGAGTCAGGTTTTCAGTAACAAACTTTTCAGCAATATCCTCCGGCCTGTTTTTTTCCCGGGCCATACTGCGTAAATGAGTGGAATAAAAGATTGTTGTTTTTTCATCAGCTTCTGACGCACCTTCGGGCGAAATAGCAATCGGTTGAGCTGCGCCAACAGTTGTTCCCGGAGCCATAGCGGCAATATCCGATGAAACTATAATAAACGCACCGGCCGAACCGGCTATTGCCCCGGAGGGAGCAACCAGCACAGCTATCGGAATCTCTGCATTCAAAAACAGCTCATTTATCTGAAGCGTTGCGTCTACCAACCCGCCGGGTGTATTCATAACAAGCAAAAACAACTGTGCATCGGCTTCTAAGGCAACAGCTACCTGCCGCTGGAGAAAATTATTCTGACCGGCAGTAATTGCGCCTTCCAGTTCAACTACATGAACGGGCCTTACGGTATCATTGCCGGGCGATGCATAAACGGCAGCAGATAAGATTAGCAAAACAACCACTATAAAAGTAACTATGTGCAAACGATTTATTTTCTTCATTTTAGATCAGCGACCTTTATTTTTAGATTTTTTTCATCTTTACTTAATTATAATATAATTCAGACTGTATTAAAAGAGTCTTATTTGCCAGGCTTCTTTATTAAGGCTGAATTTCATATAACCTTGACTGGATATGATACCTGAAATATAATATAACCAATTAGGTTATATATTAATGAGGTTAGACTATGATTACCAAAAAAGCTGAATATGCAATTATTATTTTGACAGAACTTGCTTCCCATCCACCCGGAACCATTATTACCAGTAAAAGAATTGCTGAACAACGCTCTATTCCTGTTAACCTGGTAGTCCAGCTGCTTGCCGTTATAAAAGAAGCCGGATGGACCAGCGGAACCAGGGGTCCTGCAGGAGGCATACGTTTGAACAAAGACCCTTCTCAAATTAACATGCGCCAGGTAATTGAGAAAGTAGACGGTCCGATCGGTATCACTCGCTGTCTGTTCAGCAAAGTCCCCTGCCAGGATAAAACACGCTGCTCCTTAAGAGGCATTTGGGCTAAAGCTCAGCAGAATATGCTTTCTGTCCTGGAAGAAGTAAGCATAAAGGACCTTGCTGAAGCGGTAAAAACAGATTACTAAAATTACAGCATTGAATAAAAAGTTAGAGATTACCTGTGAGAACGATCCAACGATTACTGGCTTCCAATTTGCAATTTGCCCAGTCATCAACCTTGTTATTTAATGCTGCCGTCCACTCCAACTATAACTTCTTTAAGCGGCGCTTCTGAACCCGCTTCCAGCAGAGCTGATTTTACAAGCTTAGATAATCCAAAACAGCACCCTACTTCCATGTGAACCAAAGTAATACTTGTTAAGTTGTTTAGTTTAAAAATTTCCACCAGCTTTTTATGATATATATTTACATCGTCTAATTTAGGACATCCAATAAGCAGAGATCTTCCAGCCAGAAATTCCTGATGAAAATCAGCAAAGGCGAATGGCACGCAGTCGGCGGCAATTAAAAGATCTGCGTCCTGCAAAAAGCGAGCCCGGGGATTGACAAGGTGCAGTTGAACAGGCCAATGACTTAATTCTGCTTCCTTGGCGCCATTTTCTGCTGCCTCTTTCTGCGCCTTTACGTTAATCCTGTCACTTTGTTTTGCTAAACTTCTTTCTGCACTGCTTCCACAGCTTATTCCACACTGAACAGCGGATTCTTCTTTTTGAAAACTCTTCAGATGCTCTTCTACCGCTTTTTCATCAAATGGCTCCGCTTCCCTTTCGATTAATTCGATTGCGCCCTGGGGACATTCTCCGAGACAATTGCCCAGGCCGTCACAGAAAATGTCTTTCACCAGGCGTGCTTTACCGTCAACTATTTGCAGCGCACCTTCTTCACAGGATGGTATGCAAAGGCCACACCCATCGCACTTGCTTTCATCGATTGAGATGATTTTTCGGACAACATTGTTCATATAGATAACCTCCATTATCAAACAGATAGTAATTGTTCTTTACTGCTGATCGTCATATAAAGACAGTTCCTTAACAATTTTAACCTCATAATCTATACCGTCTGCAGGTCTTTTTTCAAGGATACTTTCGAGTATAGCTTTTGTTTCCTTTACCGCTTTTTGGGGCATTTCTTGTCCTTGAACAAGCTGATCCAGGTAAGCTTGAGAATCTGGAATGAGGTTCTCGTTTTTTAAAAATATTATTATTACTGCTGCAATAACAGGCAGCAGATCAATTTTTTCTTTTTCACATCTTTCTTCAGCTATTTTAATTTTTTCTTTAACAACTTCTAATCTTTCAGGCATTTCTTTTGCGAGCCTCTCCAAATCATCTTCAAAGACTGCCCGCAAAGATTTAGCCTGCAGGCCCCTCGCACCCGGACCGATACATTGTTCAGCATAAGCACACCACTGTGCGCAACCCATATTAAAACGGGGATTGGCCAACCTTGTTTTACAGTTAGAACAGCGCAGACGGATGTCAGTTTTAAAAAATTCTACAATTTCACCACACTGCGGACACTTTTCTTCATGAACATCTTCAGCAGTCCAATAACGCATATCCTGTCCCGGACATTTTGTGCCGATCATTGCAATATTCACCACCTATTATTACTAACTATATTAGTTATAT
>PWSG01000209.1 GCA_003564055.1 Syntrophomonadaceae bacterium | reverse complement strand
ACTTGCTTGTTATGGTGATGCTATGTCTGAAAACAAGGAATTAATCCTCTCAAGACTGCGTGACAAACGCGGTCAATACTTATCTGGAGCTTTATTAAGCGATGAAATTGGTGTCAGCCGGGCGGCTGTATGGAAACAGGTCTGTGCATTGCGTCAAAACGGGTACCAGATCAGCGCCATGCCCAACAAAGGTTACCGCCTGGTCAGGGAACCGGATTTGCTAAACATCGAAAAATTTGATGGGAAAAGTATTCATTATTACGAGACTGTCGATTCAACAAATCTGACCCTTCATATGCTTGCTGAAGAAGGCGCCCCTAATTACACAATTGTGACAGCTGAAGAACAGACACTGGGGCGCGGACGTCTGGGGCGCAGCTGGTTCTCTCCCAGGGCAAAAGGGCTCTGGTTTTCAATTTTGCTAAGGCCTCGGAACCTTACCCCTGCCCGGGTCGCACCTATTACCCTGGTTGCCGCCGCAACCCTGGCCAATCAAATCAATAATCAATATGACGTGGCCATTAAATTGAAATGGCCTAATGATTTGCTGCTAAAAGGTAAAAAGGCAGGCGGCATTCTAACCGAACTAAAAGGAGAACTGGATCAAGTAGAATATTTAATCATCGGCATTGGCTTAAACATTAACCAGCAGGAGGAAGATTTTCCTAAAGGGCTAAGAAAGGTTGCCACATCGCTGCATATCGAAAGCGGCAGATTTTTTAATCGGACCGATCTGCTCTTAATGGTTCGCGACAATCTCGCCAGGGCATTTAACCTTTTCTTAAGCGAAGGTTTTATGCCCTTTTATATGCCCTGGAAAAAACACAACGTAACCCTGGGACAAAGAGTAACCCTCAGCTGGCAGGGCGGATTACTGCAGGGAAAAGCCCTGCACCTGACAAAGGAAGGCGCCCTGCAAATTCAGGACAACAGGGGCGTAATTCACACGGTTAATTATGGCGAACTTATCTAAGCATCAATTGCATAACAGGCAATTAATCCAGAAGCTAACCCTTAGCGCCCTTTTTACCGCCTTAATAGCCATTTTGGCGCAGATAGCTGTGCCAGTGCCTTTTAGCCCGGTTCCTTTTACCGGGCAGGTAGCGGGCGTATTGCTATCCGGAGCGCTTTTGGATAAGCGCAGCGCTGTTTTGTCAGTCACAGCCTATCTTTTACTGGGAGCTGCCGGAGCACCGGTTTTCTCGCTGGCCCGCGGAGGCCTTTATATGCTTGCCGGTCCGACAGGAGGCTACCTGTGGGGGTTTATTCCCGCAGTTTTTTTTGCGGCCCTGATCATCGAGGACAAAGTACGTTACACGATATACAGGGCTTTCGCTGCCATGCTGACCGCTTTAACTTTTATTTACTTGTTTGGAGGTATTCAGCTCGGCCTGATCATGGGTTACAGCCCCGGGCAGGTTTTGCTCGTCGGAGTTATTCCATTTTTGCCACTGGATCTGTTAAAAGCGGCCCTGGCCGTTTTTCTTGCAAATCAAATTCAGAAAAGCCTGCAGAAAAACAACCTGGGGCACTTCCTGGGCTTTAAATAAACCATTCTGAAATACTGCTTCTGCTTGAGACAAAAATTATTCACAGTTATTATCTTTACAAGCAGCTTAACCGGGGCACGACAATCGACCCCCGCGGCATAATATAAGTAAGAAGGTCTTTTTGTTTTCCATATACTTTATCAACGGCTTCTTCAAGAGATGATACGGGGAAAAACCCGAGCATACGTGCTTTTTCAGGATTAAGATCGGAAACAAGATAAACCCTGCCCCGCTGCAGCAGCCTGCCCACGGTAAAAGCCTTATGCCCGCCAAGGGCAAAATTTTTGCGTAAAGCTGATTCCAGTTCAGATAACAATTGATATTTAGAGGCCCACTGCTCATAAGCTTCCGAACCAATCCCTTCAGAACAGCGGGCCAAAAGGATGAGCTGCCCGCCCTGTCTTAAAGCCTGCATGGCATTACTGAGGGCTTTATGGGCCTGGTAAACATTGATATCTTTTGGATAACCGCCGCAGGAAGCAATTACTACATCAGCCTTATCTTCAATTTCAACCCCATATATATAATCTGCCATTCTGCAGGCAGCCAGGTGAGCTTCATACATATCACCTGTAAAGATACCCAGGATCTTATTGTTTTGATCGAGTACCGTATTTATAAGAAAATCTCCACCGACCATTCTGGCGGCCTCGAGCAGGTCCTCGTGTACAGGATTCCCTTCCAACCTCCCGCTTACAGCTCGATCATCAAACATCAGGCTGTGGTTATGCTGAATAGTTTCCCAGCCTGCCACCCCGGGAATTAAAGCTTTTCGCCCTCCGCCAAAACCGGCAAAGTAGTGATGTACAACGCTTCCGGTTAAAATACGCCGATCGGCTTCTATAACTTTTTTATTGATATAAACAGGGGTGTTAAAAGTAGTATGGCCCACATAAACCAGCTCTTTACAGTTTTTGCAGTCGTGGTTGAACATTTGAATTTTAGAGTAGACTTTACTGCCAACAAGGCCTTCCATTTCATGTTTTTCGAGAGGGCGGTGGGTACCGGTGGCAAAAACAATATATATGTCTTTCTGCCTGATTCCGCTCTCAAGCAATTCTTCGACTAAAAAGGGAAGGAAAAACTCACTGCAAGCGAGCCTGGTCGAATCGTTAACTAAAAGACATACAGTTTCTCCCGTCTGCACAATTTCTCCAAGCGGCAGGGAGGCAATCGGCTTTTGCAAGGCTTCTTTTAATTTTTTTCCCGGATCGTGAAGAGAGACAGTCGGCCTTGGCTGCAAACTTCTAAAGGGTGTATT
>PWSG01000064.1 GCA_003564055.1 Syntrophomonadaceae bacterium | reverse complement strand
GATAATTCTTTAGGTACAGGGAGCGATTTTCAAAATCGCCCGCTTTCTTTTTATGACTTTTTAAAGATCGCCAATATAGAAACTCAATTGGAAAAAGACCACCTTAACGCTATGAGTTACTTTATTAAATTACATGAAAGACGGTTCGGGCCTAACAGACATCCTAAGCTGAAGCCAGAGACATGGCAGATTCAGCTTTCTGATTTACATTTAGTTGACGATGACGGTATGTTAAAAGAAGTTTTTGATGATGCCTTGATAACTATGATCAACCATTACTTTAACAAGGATTATCAGAAAGGCTGTAATTATTGCATTACACACTTTAATGATCCGGGTATCAAGAAGGTTAATTACCATGAAGCAGCCTATTAAATTAAAGAATTAGGCCCGCCCATGATCAAATAGAATGCCCGCTTTGAAAGGTGGTGACAATGTGCCAAAAGGTTGTAAGGTATGCCGGTCTGATAATGTTAAGGAGATCGACAAGGCAATAATTGAAGGTGAAACTTTGCAAAGTATTGCAGATAAATATCACTTTCATATCAGCACAATTAGCAGACATAAATCACATATAGCCAGTAAAATCAACACTTATTCGGCTTTAGTTGATGCTCAAGAAGGTGGAACTGTTTTGCAAAGAATTGACGATTTATTGCAAAGAGCAAACAATCTGCTAGATAAGGCCGAGGATAGCGGAGATGTAAAAACTGCGTTAATTGCTATCCGTGAGGTAAGGGGAACTTTAGAGCTATTAGGGAAGGCTTCCGGGCAACTGGCCCCTGAAAAAATTCTTGTTCACGTTGAGCCTGTATTAAACACTTTAATTATGATTTTAAAACAGGAGATTCAAGACAGCGAGACTTTAAATCGCATTTCCGAAAGAATAAATACAATCGATATTTAAAGAAGGGGTGATCACATGCAAGAAAGGTTAATCATGAAGGAGTTAGCGAAGAAGTTAAATACAGATGGGGGAGGCAACTGTCCTTATGATCCAGGTTGTGCTTATGGCTTCGGTAAAAGTTGTATGGCTGAGGAACCTGTATTAAAGAGGAAATTTGAAGAGATCAAGAATGAGCCAGACCCTGATAAAGGCTTTACCCCTGGGGTATTTATGGATGGTGGCACAGAGGGAACTTGGCCTTGTAGTAATTGCATAGAGATTACTTTCAGTGAACCGGGTAAATAAACGTTACGCGCATAACACTAAATCTCTAACAAGGAAAAATGTTTTTAAAATTATATTTCAGCTGCGCCATATATAAAGGGGCCCCCACTTAAGAAAATATTTGAAGCAAGAATATGAAAGCGACAGGTCAGTACATATATAAGTATACAACCAGAGAACCTCATAATACCCCCTCCCAAGGTTTTTGCTTTAGGAAATGGACAGAACCGGGAACCGGCCAGCCTGGGGGCAGGGGGGCAGGGCAAGGCGAGGGTAGGGCACAGGGCAAGCAAGGGCAGAGGGGGAAGCCCCCACCAGGAGCAAAGGACCCGGCCAACAAGCAGGCAGTGAAACCCATTCTGAGACAATAGAAGGGGTGCTACGTGCTTTTTTTTATGCGAAGGCATAGAAGGGTATACCGTAATATCAAATCAGTTCTACGGCAAATAAAATGGTAGCTATCTACCCATAAAATTGATAGGAGATGATTAACATGACTACATTGACTCCAGTTAAGGCGATTAGGAAGAAATGTGTAGATTGCAGCGGTGGTAGCAGTAAAGAAGTTAGCCATTGCCAGATCTTAGACTGTCCGTTATACCTTTACAGGATGGGTAAAAGGCCAACAGATTTAGAGAAAAAAGCACTCAAGCAGGCATTAAAGGACCGGGAATAATGGCCGTGTCTTTTAGTCATTAGCCAAGAGGACACCAAAAATAACCTTATAATAAAGGGTTTTAGCATTCCCTTACAACCACATTACGACCACCACAGGAGGATTTATTCATGATTAAGGCAGTTGATTTAGGTTTTGGACAGGTAAAGGCAATCACAGATACTCAGCAGGTGGAATACCCGGCTGCTATTGGAACTTATAGGCCGGTTAGGTTTACTTCTGGCCTTGAAGCACAGGACCCGGTAGAGAAGCTATGCATTGAGTTTGAGGGCAAGAAGTATTTTGTTGGCAGCATGGCTATTGCTCAATCAACCCCCAGGGTAACCATGAGCAGTGAGCGGTTCACCAGTCAAGAAGGGTTGGCCCTGATGATGTCAGCACTTCTATTGCTGGCCGGCGGACAAGTTGAAGAAGTAAAACTAATTGCCGGATTACCTGTTAATGAATACGCTGGCCTGAAAAAGAAATATGAAGATACACTAAAAGGTGAACATTACGTTCAGAGGATTGACCCTACCGGGGATTGGGGCGATTTTTACCGGTTCAATATCGAGGCAGTAAAGATACTTCCGCAGCCAATAGGCACTATATTTGACAAGGTTTTAAATGATGCCGGGGATCTAAGCAACAAACAGTTAGCAAGTGGTAGGCTGGCGGTTTTAGATATCGGGAAGCATACCGTTGATCTGGCCTTGACAGATGCGCTCCAATTTATAGATCGGTCAAGTGTCAGTTACAGTGATATTGGCTTGTTCGATGCCTTTAAGGATATAAGCTTGTCGCTAAAAGGCAACGGTTATGATTTGCCGGCAGATAGTCTGTGGCCCATTTCGACGCCCCCCGCATAGAAGCCCATATCACTAACAAAGCTAAAAAAGCTCGGTCTCTTCCTGGCCATATTGGCCCTGGGTGCCCTGCTCTTTTGGTGGAGTGGCGCAGATGACCAGCAGCCCTCGGGAGCCGAGG
>PWSG01000226.1 GCA_003564055.1 Syntrophomonadaceae bacterium | reverse complement strand
GCTTGAGGAGTTCGTCCGCACAATACAAACACTGGATGAGAGCATTGAGGAGCAGGCGGCCGGAGTTACCGAGTCATCTTCTTCAATTGAGGAAATGGTTGCGACCATTCAGTCGGTAACCAACAGCCTGAATCACAACGCCGACTCAATGAAAGAACTCCAACAGGCCTCGGAAACCGGGCGAAGCTCCATGGAAGAGGTAGCGGAACTTGCCCGCGGTATTGCGGTTGACTCCGAGGGCTTGGTTGAGGCTGGTGACATGATTCAGAAAATTGCTTCGCAGACCAATCTGCTGGCAATGAACGCAGCAATAGAGGCAGCGCATGCTGGGGAGTTTGGTAAGGGGTTTGCGGTTGTATCGGACGAGATTCGCAAGCTTGCCGAGGAGGCCGGGTCTCAAGGAAGCACTATTGCCCAGGCACTTGGCTCCTTAAAGGCCTCAATTGACAGCATCTCGACTGCGCTGTCCGAGACCCAGCAACGCTTTGAGCAGATGTACAGCCTCAGCAAGACGGTTGCCGACCAGGAGTCTACGATCAAAAACGCAATGGAGGAGCAGTCCATAGGCAGCCGTCAGGTGCTTGAGGCACTCACCGAGATCCGCGATGTGTCGGCCAAGGTTCGCGAGGCCTCGCAGCAAATGACCGGTGGAAGCTCCGAGATTCTTGGTGAGATGAAACGTCTCTCGCAAATAACCGAGGAAATCAGCCAGAGCATGAACGAGATGTCCGCAGGTGCGGTGCAGATCAATCAGTCGGTTACCCAAGTCGCCGAGCTTGCGGAGAACAACGCGGATGGCGCTAAGGCGCTTGGTGAACAGGTTGTCCGTTTCCGAACCGAGTAGCAAACTGCGCATATCGCTGTTATGGTTTAGGGATGGCTGACTCACGGAATCGACTCAGGCTCCTCACACTTCTTATCATGGGAGGGTTTGGCGTTATGGGGGGTGGCCTGCTTGCGCCCGCCCTGCCTACCCTGATCGGCCCTTTTGGGGTGAGCGCTGGCGCGGTTGGGCTGGTGCTGAGCGTCTATACCCTTGCCGCAGCGCTTACCTTACCTTTCACAGGTCTGCTTCTGGACTTGTTGGGGCGACGTCCCGTGGCTCTTGGATGCCTGGTGATAGATGGGAGCTTTGGGCTTCTTTGCATGTGGGCGCCGAACTTCTCAACCCTGCTGCTCCTCCGTTTTTTACAAGGTATTGGAATTGCGGGACTCATACCGGTTGCAATGACCATTGTGAGTGACTGGTATGCCGGTGAACATCGTTTGCGCGTCATGGGATACTTGAGCGGCACTATTGCGGTTGCTGCGGTCGTCATTCCCTTGTTGGGAGGCCTGCTAGCCGAACTTGACTGGCGCTTCCCCTTTGCTGTCTACGGGTTCTCACTGCTCCTTGCGGCGGCGTTCTTCCTCATAATTCCCGAGTCGTGTTCACCAACACCGTTCGCAGAAATGCGGGCCTCTACCGGAACATATGTTCGGTCTCTACGGGACACCCTGAAGCTTGCCGAGGTGCGTGAGGTCTTTCTCCACTCACTGGTTCTGCACTACTTGTTGTACGCATTAGTGACCTTTCTGCCGTTGTTTCTGGCGGCCGAACATGGGGTGAGGGTTGGAGTTGCGGGGCTGGCGCTGGCCTTTCACGGCCTTGTTGCGGCACTCGTTTCATCCCGTGCGGTGGGGGTCAAAAACCTGCTCGGACAACGGGGAGCCTTGTTTGCAGGGTATGTGTGTATTGGCGTCGCCCTGGGAACGGTGGTCCTGTGGCCCGAACTTCCTGGGGTCGCAGTGAGTCTTGCATTTTTTGGGGCTGGCATGGGCATAACCCAGCCAGCCGTGTTCCACTGGGTAAGCGGCGCGGGCCCTCCTGAACTCACCGGCGCTGTTGTTGCACTCTTTAACACCGTCAAGTTTGTCGGCATGACTCTGGCTCCACCCACCCTGCGGTGGGTGTTTGACTATGCCGGGGTAAGCTGGACCTTCTTCGTTGCCGCAGGCATTGCCATACTCTGGGCCCTGCGCGCAGCTACCTACTCTTACTCAAGCACAAAGAGCAACGCTGGCCTGTAACCTCCCTCATACGCAAGGCGAGTTGTCCACACTGTGGTGTGGCCCGCTGTGCGCCACCCTCTACCGTCAGGCCCGCGCACCACAAACTCATACCGGACATCACGGCCCTCGGTGAGCCGTATTGGTTGGTCAAAGTTGAGCCGTCGGCCAGCCTG
The DNA here is from genome assembly GCA_003564055.1 of Syntrophomonadaceae bacterium. GTDB lineage: Bacteria > Bacillota > Dethiobacteria > DTU022 > DTU022 > T3SED10-7. Next base: position 596 of record PWSG01000226.1, on the reverse strand, counting down.
AATCCCCGCGCCTGAGCGTACGGGGCCGTTGAAGAGTTGCGAACCTGAGTCTGCATCCAGCACGGTTAGCTGCACTCCGGCTTGTTGTGCGCCAGCCGCGCCGCGAGGCAGTTCCTCTATACCTTCCTGACCGCGACCAATTTGACCCGGGGGAATAAGAGAGTACTCAGCGTCTACTGCAACGTTACTGCCGGGTGCTGGCCAGGTTACGCGTGGATTACTGGAGAACAAGAAAAAGGGAGGTTCCATGGTAAGCGCGCTGGCTGCTGGAAAGGCCTCGGTGTAGTGCAGGTAGTTTCCGTTACCGGTAGGAATGCGGATCTCAACCTCAACCAGCTCATTAGAACTCATGCGGACACCGGGAGAGCGCCAGTTGAAGCTCAGCACCGGAGGATTGTTGCCGCGGCGTTGTACATTGACGCTGAAAGCATCCTGCGCGAGCACGGATTCAGATCGATATCTTCGTAGCGTGACCTGACCCTCGGGTGCAATCTGGCCGCGACCAAGGGCATCGGCCTCACGGCGTCCCAGTTGCACATTGCGCGCGTTTACCGCGACCTGCACAGTGAGAGACTCGGCTGTTGGCGGCGCCGGTG
>PWSG01000204.1 GCA_003564055.1 Syntrophomonadaceae bacterium | reverse complement strand
TTGCTTCCGGAACGAACTTGAAAGTTACAGTATCCAGTTCAGGCACATCGCCCCAGTAATCTTCGTTCCTTTCCATTACAAGCTGCTCTCCGCGGTCCCAGCTTACAAACTTAAATGGCCCTGTGCCAACAGGCGCCACAACATGCTCGCCCTCATCTAAAGCGGCTAAGGAAGCAGGACTGTGCATGGCAATAAATGAGTGAGTAAGGTGAGAGGCGATCGGCGCAAATATCTGATCAAGATGCAGCCTTACAGTATATTCATCTACAACTTCTACTTCATTTACTTCGCCAAGCAGGAATGAAAATACAGCTGCTTCTTGACCCTCAAAATCGCCTTTAGCCATAAAGCGGTCAAGATTATATTTAACAGCTTCAGCATTAAAGGGTTCACCATCGTGGAAAGTTACCCCTTCGCGCAGCTTCAAATCCCAGGCCAAACCATCTTCGGTTGGCTCCCAGGATTCGGCAAGATTAGGCTCAAGGGTTCCATCTTCAGCCAAGTAAATAAGGGATTGTGCCATATGCTCAGAAACAGTGGCAGCAGGAGCGGACATCATCTTTAGCGGGTCAAGGTTCTCAGCCTCGGCTCCAATGGCAATGATCAAATCCTGATCGTCGCCTTCAAGCGAAGCATCCCAGGCCAGAATGTTTTCCAGCGGGTGGTGGATTAAACCTTCTACCCCTTCACGGACCGCGTTAACCTGCCCTTCGTTGTGCAGGTAAATCCACGGAGCATCTTCCCAGATCATGCTAATAGCCTCATTATAAAGGCCTTCGCGAACAGCGCGGTCAGGTGTTACCCTGGCTTCGTCAAGTAATGCGTCTACTTCAGCGTTAGCATAGTAGGACACATTATTGCGAGGAGGCCACTGCGTAGAATGGAACAAAGCATAGAGACCATAATCGGCATCAAGGGTCACTGTTCCCCAGCCGAGCATGTAAACATCATGTTCTGCATCTTCAGGCGGAACAATGACAGTGTCCAAATATGTTCCCCAGTCATATGTAGTAAGAGTAGCATTTACACCTACTTCAGCCAGCATAGCCTGAACGGCTTCGGTTACCACATCATCCTGCGGGTAGCGACCGGTGGGATGGAAGAGTTCGATTTCAAAGCCATCTCCGAAACCTGCTTCTGCTAAAAGCTCCCTGGCCCTGTCAGGATCATACTCATAGGGCCCAACCTGGGCATAGCCGAAAACAGCAGGCACAACCGGAGCAGAAGAAGGTGATCCCACTCCCTGGAAAATAGTCTCAATAATCGCTTCTTTATCAATAGCATAGTTCAGAGCCTGTCTGACCCTGACATCTTCAAACGGATGAGCCACCTCAGGTTCATCTACCGGCTCCTCATCTACAGGATCATCGACAACTTCAGGAGCGCAGCCACCAACAAGGAGACCCATCATTAAAAGTAAAGCCAGTATTCCAAACATCAATTTTCTCATTCTCAATAAACCCCCTAGTATTTTATTCTTATTACGATTCTGATAAAACATTTACAAACCATTAATCACCGCCTTTTTGAGATGTTTTAAAATACTTAAAACCCATACTAATAAAATATCATCAAACATAAGCATACTATAAAGATATCATATATTTTACCTGTGTCAAGAATTGCAGAACAACTTGCAGCCCGGGTGGTTTTCTATTTTCTATTTAAAACCCGGGCAGGTTCTGTTTCAACTTTTTCCCACTTTCCGCAGCGCCCTCCCCAGCAGGCAAGAAAGTCTCCATCAAGGGAAAGGTTAACAACTTCACAAATGTTTGGGCAGCCATCGCAAATAAATGTGCTTGACTGATAATTAAACTCGCTCAGGGCAAATCCCCTGAATGAAGATGGTTCCTCTTTTTCTTCCACGGTATAACGCGCCAGTATGGCAGAACCGATAGCCCCCATAATATGGTAATGCTCGGGAACAATCACTTTCATTTCCAGGGCTTTTTCAAAAGCGGCCTTTATACCCAAATTGGCTGCTACCCCACCCTGGAAAACAACCGGAGCCAAAATCTGCTTGCCTTTTCCAACATTGTTCAAATAATTCCGGACCAGGGCATCGCATAAACCGGCAATGATATTTTCAAGGCTGTAACCCATTTGTTGTTTATGAACCATGTCTGATTCGGCAAAAACAGAACAGCGCCCGGCAATCTGCGCAGGATTATTGTTCTTAAGAGCCAGTGAGCCGAAGTCTTCAATTGGAATACCCAGGCGGGCGGCCTGATGATCCAGAAAAGAGCCTGTCCCCGCTGCACAAACTGTATTCATGGCAAAGTCAACTACAACGCCATGGCGCAGGATTATTATTTTTGAATCCTGACCACCGATCTCAAGAACCGTTTGAACACCAGGCACCTCAAGTTCAGCCGCAACGGCATGAGCGGTTATCTCATTTTTTACCACATCGGCACTAACAGCTACCCCTACCAGGCTACGGGCACTACCGGTAACCCCGACACCTTTAACTACTGCACCGCGAGGAAACTTTGGAGCCAGGTTTTTAAAGCCATCCTGAACAGCCCTGATCGGCTGCCCCCTGGTTAACAGGTACTCATAAGCAAGTACCTGGTTATTATCATCAATCATAACCAGGTTAGTGCTGACAGAACCTACATCTATACCCAGATATATATTCATCTACAATCAACCCGCCCTGCCTTGTTTCTGCTTTGCCCACAGCATATCAACAAAAGCTTCAAGACGGGTCTGCACACCTCCTTCACCGGTATGCTCATCAATAGAAAGCCCCAAAAAGGGGACACCGGCTGATTTGGCTTCCAGTTCTAATGTTTTATCGACCATCGCATCAGGACCACAGC
>PWSG01000043.1 GCA_003564055.1 Syntrophomonadaceae bacterium | reverse complement strand
CGCTTATTCAGTAATCTTTCGCTGCAGCGCTATCCTGGTTAAAATTCTTTTTAAGTATTTCGTTTCCCTTTTATATTCAAGGTCAATTACTTTTTAATGAATCATTTCTCTTAAAGGTTATTTTTTCCTGCCCAATCAAAAGAAAGTGCCTCCGGGGCACTTTCTTTTTAAAAGATTATTTATAACTACTAAAGCATAATCCTCTAAATAACAGGAGCCGGTGGAACCGTTTACATGGCGCCGCTTATCATTTAACAAGAACAATAGACTGAATTGTTACAGGTTATTTTAAAGTTTTCGCTTATTTTGCGTAATCCACAGCCCTTGTTTCCCTGATCACGGTTACTTTAATCTGCCCGGGATACTCAAGTTCACCTTCGATTTTATTAACAATATCTCTCGCTACCTGGATTGATGTGTAGTCATCAATCCGATCTGGCTTAACCATGATTCTGATTTCGCGACCGGCATGGATAGCATAAGACTTTTCAACTCCTTCAAATGAATCAGCAATATTTTCAAGTTTTTCTAAACGCTTGATATATGCTTCCAGTGTTTCGCGCCTTGCTCCGGGTCTGACAGCTGAAATAGCATCAGCTGACTGAATAAGTACTGCCTCCAGGGTATTAAAATCTACATCCCCGTGATGAGCTTCAATAGCATTAATAATTGCAGAAGTTTCCTTGTATTTCTTGGCTATATCAGCACCAATATGAACATGAGAACCTTCCGTTTCATGATCGATGGCCTTGCCTATATCATGAAGCAGGCCTGCCCTCTTGGCAAATGTTACATCTAAACCTAATTCTGCAGCCATTATTCCTGCCAGGTGTGAAACCTCTATAGAATGCTGCAGTACATTTTGCCCGTAACTTGTCCTAAAGCGCAATTTGCCAAGCAAAACAACAATATCGGGATGCAAACCGTGCACCCTTGATTCAAAAGCAGCACGTTCACCTTCTTCTTTAATCTGTGCATCAACTTCTTTTCTTGTTTTTTCTACAATTTCTTCTATCCTGGCGGGATGAATACGGCCGTCGCTAACCAATTTTTCTAAAGCCAGGCGGGCAACTTCACGCCTTATAGGGTCAAAACCTGAGATAATTACTGCTTCAGGAGTATCATCAATGATCAGGTCAATACCGGTTAATGTTTCCAAAGCCCTTATATTGCGGCCTTCCCGGCCAATTATCCTGCCCTTCATCTCATCATTCGGTAGTGAAACGACCGACACAGTAGATTCAGTAACATGATCGGCAGCATAACGCTGGATCGCTAAAGTCACAATCTCTCTGGCTTTCTTTTCAGCTTCTGCCTTGGCCTGGCTTTCCAGATCTTTTACCATGCTGATCATCTCATGCTCAATTTCATTTCTGACTCTCTGTAATAGCAGTTCTTTAGCCTCTTCGGATGTCATCCCCGACACCCTTTCCAGCTCAGCAAGCTGCTCCTGGTGAAGCTTTTCCAGTTCTACCTTGAAATTTGAATTTTCTTCTTCCCTGCGCTTCAGTTCTTCCTCTTTGCGCTCTGCATTGCTAATTTTTTGATCAAGGCTTTCTTCTTTTTGATCTAATCTCCGCTCCAAACGCTGCAGCTCCGCTCGCCTTTCCTTGCTTTCCCTGTCCAGCTCAGTTCTTAAGCGATGAGCTTCTTCTTTTACTTCAAGTTGTTTTTCACGTATAAGAGCATTTGCTTCCTGATTTGCATCTTCGACAATTTTTTTTGCTGCCGCTTCAGCAGAAGATATCTTCGCTTCAGCAGTAAGTTTGCGGATATAATAACCGCCCCCTATGCCGATAAGCAGGGCAGCTATGCTTATAATTATACCTTCCACCATAATAGCTTTCACCTCCATTTCGCTGTGATAAAAATTACATCATAAGTATTCAATAAAAAATAAGCTGTGTTCAGAACACAGCTTATTAAGAAAAAGTCACACTAAGGGTACAGTTATCCCTTAATTAGCAAAGAAAGATTTTATACAATTTTAATCTATCCTCAGTACCTCACGGCACTACAGACTTTTCCTTATCAGTTATGAACTGAACTGTTACCTTAAAATAATTCTTTTCTTGTATAATTTTAGCCTTTTATTGATATTATGTCAAGAAAAGATTACTCAGAAAGGTCGTATTCTTTCAGGGCTTTAAAAATCAAGTTATCCTGGAAACCTCTTCTAGTGAGGAAACCTGCCTGCCTGTTCAGCCAGCGCTGATCTATGTTATTATTATTACAGGGTTCTCTTTTAGCCAATAATTCCTTTATTCTGCGCAGATCGTCATCGGGATCAAACTTTTCAGAAACTAGCTCATCGACTAACTGCTTTTCAATACCCTTCATCTGCAGTTCAAAGCGGATTTTTTTTACACCTTGACCGTTCATCTTACGGTAACTGATAAAATCAGCAGCAAACCTATAATCATTTATATAACCATAATGTTCCATTTCTTTTATTACTGCATCCGCTATTTTAGCTCCATAGCCTTTCCGTTCCAGGTAATCGTTTACTTCTTTTGCGCTGCGCGCCCTGTAAGTAAGCAGACGCAAAACCCTGCTGCGGGCCTTTTTTGTTAATTCCTCTTCACTCATTATATTCCAACTCCGACTGCATGCCTATTCCTTTGTTCGCGGATCGGCTTCTTTCTTATCGCCAGTTTCGCTGCCGTTTTCCTTTTTATCATTGGTTTTCGCTGCTGAAGATACAATATTAAGCGGCAGGCCGGCCTTTTCACGAACTTTTTTTTCAATTTCATCACGCACTTCCGGGTTTTCTTTTAAGAAATCCCTGGCATTTTCACGGCCCTGTCCTAAACGCTCTTCACCAT
>PWSG01000121.1 GCA_003564055.1 Syntrophomonadaceae bacterium | reverse complement strand
TCGGCCGAATCATTCGCTCGCGCTCGCTTGGAGTGAGTGATTTTGACATACACGCTCTAACCGCCGAGATTGCCGCCGAGCTTGCCCACCACTCACCGGCGGGCCTTCCGCCCCTGCTCATAGATAACGACGCAAACTGCTGCGCCTGGGGAGAACTGCATGCCGAGCGAGGCATTGGCGGAGTCCGGGACATGTTGTTCATTCATGCCCGCAAGTCGCCGCGACATCTGGGAATAGGTATGGGGGTTGTCGCTGGCGGTGCACTGCAGTACGGCAGTTCACACTCGGCAGGCGAGTTTCATAGCGCAAACTGGCAGGGCGGTGAGATGACGCAGCTAGGAATTTCGGCCGAGGATCTCCTGCGGTTGGATGAAGACCCACAGCTGCTTGATCTATTCCTGAAAGAAGTGCTGTGCAACCTCTCGCCTATTGTATCGGTGCTGGATCCCTCTGCGGTGTATTTTGGCGGAGAGCTGCGGACCGCCTTCCCTCGTATTCTTCACCTTCTCGACACCGCCCTCGCCGACCGCTACATGGCATTCCGGCGGGAGAGCTGCGATCTGCGCTGTTCCACCTACGGCGAGGATGAGGTGGCGGTTGGAGCTGCTGGCATGTTTATTGAACGGCTGTTCGCCATGCCACGTTTCGGCAAAGGCGCAGACAGTTTTACGGTGTCCTGGGACGATGTGCTTCCCTTTGTGGAGCAAGGGGTAGGTGCCTGAATGCGTGTAGCAATTGGGGTCGATCTGGGGGGTGGTTCGCTGCGGAGTGCTGTTGTTCGTGAGGATGGTGAGGTGCTGAGATTGCTCACAACGCAGACACCACGCACCGGTAAGGATGCAGTTCTCGCTGAGATTCACAAACAGGTGCAGTCGCTACAGCGTGAGTGGGATGTGGCGCACATTGGAATAGGTGCACCCGGCATGGTGAGTGACTCCGGCTATCTCCATGGGCATGCGGTTAACATTTCGGATTGGGGCGAGTTTGATGTCGCCGCTGAGTTGAGCGCCTTGCTTGGCAGCCCGTGTGTAGTGCGTAACGACGTGGCAATGGCGGCATTTGGCGAGAGCCACTTTGGTGCTGGCCGCGGCGCAGACCCGGTGGCGCTCATTGCTATCGGTACCGGTATTGGTGCTGGCGTGGTGGTGCGTGGACAACCACTTTCCGGGCGTTACGGCGCCGCAGGCGAGATTGGTCATCTGTCTCTAGACCCACATGGAAGACTGTGCCGGTGTGGCCGCCACGGCTGCATTGAGGCCTACTGTTCTGCCACCGGCATGATTGAGCGCGCCCATGAGCTTGCAAGACGTGAGGCTGGTGGACTCGACGGCCCGCTGCGCCGTGAGTTACTTCAGGGCACCTATCCCGCACTTGAGGCAGAAAGAATCTACCGGGGTGTGGCAGAGGCCGACGCCCTGGCCATGCTGGTGCATCAGGAGTCGTGTGTGGCTCTTGCACATGCGGTTGCTCTGTTGGTGGTGAGCGTAGGAGCTGAGGTGGTCGTCCTTGGCGGTGGTGTCATGAATGCCTCAGAACTTATTCTACCCGCGTTGGAGCAGCCATTGCGGGCCTTGCTTCCGCCTGAGCTGTATGAACGAACACGAATACAGCCGGGAGAACTTGGGCCTCAAGCCGGAGTAATTGGATCGGCCGCCGCGGCCGGAACGTGGACACAGGGAGTAAAACGAGTTGCCGAAGGCAGCTTGAAGTAGAAGCATTGGGTCTTGAGACCCGAAAAAGGGAGGAGTTATGAAAAAGCTGATGATCTCGATCATCGTGATGCTCGCCTTAATTGCGCCGCTTGCAATGGCCGGTGGTGGGGCCGAACGTGCGGCCCGTGACGGCGTTGAACTGGACTTTTGGTCCTGGCGCGTCGAGGATGTCGCTGAGTACAACGAGCTGATCAGACGTTTTGAGGCGGAGAACCCGGGAATCCGGGTGAACTTCACTCCATATCAGGCTACCGAGTACAACACGGTACTCTCGGCCGCGGTACAGGGTGGTAATGCTCCGGATATTATCCATTTGCGTGCTTATGGTGGGCTTGAACAGTATGCAGCACCCGGCTTTCTCATGCGACTGGACGACAAGCTGCCGCTGCGTAACCGCTTTGATGAGGACACGCTGCGCGCGGTCACCTCGGTTAGCGACGGCAACATTTACGGCGTTCCTTTTGCAAGCCAGACTCTGGTCATTTACTACAACTCGCGTATGTACAACGAGCTTGGACTTGAAATTCCAGAAACCTGGGACGAGTTTCTCAGCAACCTGGAGGTTATGAAGGATGCAGGCATTACACCGCTGGCCAACGGGTCTGCCGAGGGCTGGACGCTTGAGGTTATGCATGGCGTAATAAGTCCGAACTTCTACGGTGCCAATGAGTTCTTTGACGCCATTATGAGCGGCGAGGCCAAGTTCACCGACGAGGCCTACCGGCGCTCGCTTGCCAAGCTGCTGGAGCTGCGTCCGTATATGCCAGACGGTTTCACCGGTGTGAACTATGTGGGTATGCAGATGGGTTTCATAAATGAAATGGCTGGACACTTCATTGGTGGTAGTTGGGAGGCCGCATACTTCAACTCCCAGAATCCCGATCTTGAGTTCGGTGTTTTTGCCGGGCCGGTTGAGAACCGGGGGGACACCCGCTACGTTTCTTCCTATGCCGACGGTTCCTTTGGTGCATCGGCAACAACCCAGCACCCGGAAGAAGCCTTGAAGTTCCTTGAGTTTCTCTCATCTCAGGAGGCCGGGCAGTTCTTTGCAGACGAGCTCAAACTCCAGTCCGACATCCCGGGCGTAACGAGTAACGACCCCTATCTGCAGCGGATTCTTGAGCTCAACG
>PWSG01000292.1 GCA_003564055.1 Syntrophomonadaceae bacterium | reverse complement strand
TTTTTTATGTTTGTCATTTTTGCTCCCTCGTAAATATTTTTAGTTTTGGTAGTCTTAAAAATAATATTCGTCATATACACATTCAATCCTGCAAAAATTTGCTACCATTGCCAAAGTGTTAGATGCATGAATTAATCCTCTTTATTTATCATCTCCCGGTAATTCTCAGGAGTATCGATATCTTTAACTACTGAGTGGCAATCTGTTTCTAAAAGATCAATTTCATCTTTATCCACTTTTTTCAAAAGCTCCCTGCCACCCAGATCACCTCTTAGATTCATTAATGCCGGCCAGGTACGCCTGTCAAAAAGTGCAGGGTTACCTCTTCTGTCCTGATAGATCGGGCAGGTAATAAGCTTTAGCCTTTCGCGATACCTTTTTATAAGCTGACTGTATATTAACGGGGGCACATGCGGCTGATCGGCCAGGGCAAAAATAACCCCCTGGCTTTTTCCGCTAACTGCCGTTAATCCGGCTTTGAGCGATTCAGCCATACCTTTATAATACCCGGGATTTTCTACTATTTTAAACTTATCGGGATTAATAGTTTGCTTCCACGGGCTCTCAGGTTTGACCACAACAACAATATCATCAATTCCTGATGCCGTGACCTGGGTAAGGGTACGCTCAAGTATTGTTTGACTGCCACAGGGCATTAAAAGTTTGTCCTGGCCCATACGCGATGATTTCCCTGCCGCTAAAACAACACATGAAACCTCCGGGTGAATACTGTTTTCAGTTACCCTGAAAATAACCTGGGTCGGATTATTTTTATTTGCGGCGGTTAAAACAAATTGTCCGGGTTTGGATTTTGCTTCACATAGAAAGCCGGCAATTTTCAGCGCCGTTTCACCTGGATCTTTTAAGAGATCTGCTTTATTTAAGACGCACATGGTTTCTGCCCGAGGCGCCTGCAGTTTGCCTGCGTCAAGCATGTAAACAAACGCGGAAGCAGCCGTTTTTTCAGTGATAATAGAACCCTGCCCGGTTTCTGTGGCTGTAGAAAATTCCCGGGGCCGGTGAACATTATCTTCGGAAATACGAGACCCAATAGCATCAGCTCCTATAATTGCCGCCAGGAAATCTGAACACGGGGGGAGAACGGGTTCGTGTGATGCGTATCCTTTAATTGGCAGCCCCCGCGAACCGTCTGCTTCAACCAGCACTGTAACCTGCAGTTGATTCCTTAAATACTCAACGACATCTGTGCTGATTCCTTCAATCTTGCCGTTCTTTAGAACTCTTTTCCCTAAAAAAGCTAGAGAATTGTTTCTAAAATGATTTTTCAGGGCACTGAAGTATTGAGGGTCATCTGTCAGGAAGAGGGGCACCGCAGCAGGCAGGTATGACTTTGTCGTCGTTGTGATCAGCACTCGTCTGCCCCCGGAAGCCATCTCGGAAGCCAGCCTGGATGCTATGGCAGTCTTGCCGCCGCCACCGTAAAGAGATATGACAGCTGATTCTTTTGATCCCAAAAGGGTTTCGAGTTTTAGCTGTTCCATGGTCAACATCAGGACCGGAAGAAGCAGCGATCTATGCATTCCAGCCCATTAACAGTATTTATCAAACCTTTCCCGGCCACCGGGCATTTCACCGGGGATAATTTATTGTATGGACAGGCAACCCAGCCCGCTTCACCTAAATCGTATCCTTTGCACTGGAGGCATTGGAGACCCTGATCAGTTATTACAAGATCTTTGCTTTCTTTTATTTTATTGCATTTAAAGCAGTAGCAATAATCCATGACTTCATTTTTAAAGGCGTGTTCTTTATGGCTCATCATAAATCCTCCATGACAGTATATCCTGAATACTTATATAGATTATAGCGTACTGTTAAGAACTTTTAAAATAGCGGTTTAAGATTGCCTCTAAAACCCCTCCGCCTACAGCACGGGCCTTGTCCGAAATACAGTGATAGTTTACAGTTTCTCCTCTTGGATCTATGTCGCCTACTTTCATTCCAGCAGTTACTTTTAAATTATGATATAACATGCCGCGTAACAAGCCGTCAATTTCCGCCTTTATTTCGTAATCATCAACAGCTGCAACAATATCTCCCGCTTTAACGATATCACCGATTTTCTTATAAGGTTTAAAAATGCCTTCGACAGGTGCACGAAGCAGTCTCTCTTTTCCGTAACCCTCTATTTTGCCCGGTTCTGAAGTGTCTTTGGCAGCCGAACCATGATAGTAAACTATTCCCAGGTTATGCCCTCTTTTGGTTTCAATTACAGCGTGAACATCTTTTCCCGCTTCAAAACCGGGGCCCAAACCGATAACCAGGTCGGCATGAGTTATTCTAGTTGACGTCTTTTTTTTAGCCATGATAGCATCTATAATAATTGAAGGTTTCAGAAAAGTGATTAGCTTTGCATTTGGATCTTCTAAAACCGGTATAATACGATGCTCAAGCAAGTTTCTTATATTTCCAGGATCTAAGCAATGCTCTGCCCTGGTATCTTCAACAACAATACTTCCTTCATAAATAGCTGTCGCAAAAGAAACTGTTCTGCGCACAACCAAAGGTTTGGGCAGTTCCAGCATAATCACTGAAAAGCCGGAATCCCACAGGCGGCTGGCTACCCCGGTAGCGAGGTCACCTGCTCCCCGAATTACTACAGTTTTTGGAATCAAGCGGCAATCACCTCACTTTAACAGATCGGGGGCACGTTCAAACGCACCCCCGTCATAATTACTGCATACAGCTGCTGTAACATAAAACAATTACTTTTTATTTTTAATGGCCTGCCATACTCTTTCCGGTGTTAAGGGAAAAGTATAAAAATCAACACCCAGGGCATTACACAATGCATTGGCAACTGCAGGAGCAACGCCGATCATAGGCTG
>PWSG01000165.1 GCA_003564055.1 Syntrophomonadaceae bacterium | reverse complement strand
ATTTCATTCTGCCTCTTTGATACCGTTACCCGGTTTCCCTTTTAAAAAAGGAGACAATTATCCCGCAGATTCCATTATTATATTCAATCACTGCTTGCGCCTTAAACGCTTGTTTACCCGCTTCATGTAATACTTGTAGGCAGCTTCAACTTCTTCAATATAATCACCTGCGAACTTCTCCCTGAAAGCAACAGCAAGCTCCCACGCAGCTGCCGCTTCTGCAACTACAGCAGCAGCTGGAACGGCACATACGTCTGATCTTTCTGTCGCTCCTGAAACTTTTTCTCCCGTATTCCAATCAACACTGGGTAATGGCAAAGCCAGGGTCGGAATTGGCTTCATGGCAGCCCTAATAATCAATGGCTGGCCATTGGTGATTCCACCTTCCAGGCCTCCGGCCCGGTTTGACGGGCGGCTGATTCCACTTTCTTTACGGATTTCAATCGGATCATGTATTTTTGAACCGCGCAGGGCAGCAGCCTGAAAGCCGGATCCGATTTCAACACCCTTGATGCCCTGAATGCTCATAACAGCTCCTGCCAGGCGCCCATCTAAGCGTCGATCCCATTGTACATGACTGCCAAGTCCGGGTGGCAGACCGGTAATAATTAATTCGAGAATGCCACCAAGTGTATCGCCCTCGGCCCGGGCTTTTTCAATCTCGCCGATCATTTTTTCCTCCGCTTGTTGATCAGCACAATGCAGGGAAGAATTCTTTATGCAATCTGTAAGCCTGGGAATTTCGGAACTTTCAATAGCAGCTTCAACAGGGCCGATGCTTATTATATGACTGTAAATAATAACCCCAAATTTTTCGAGAAGAAGCCGTCCAACACTGCCTACAGCTACCCTGATTGCAGTCTCACGGGCACTGGAACGTTCCAGGGTCAACCGTAAGTCATCATGGTCATATTTCAAACCACCAGCAAGGTCGGCATGCCCGGGCCGCGGCCTGCTAAGCCGGGCAGTTTGATCCGGTTCCCTGCCCTCAGGAGCCATCAAATCATGCCAGTTTTCCCAGTCCCGGTTCTTTATCTGCAGGGTAAGCGGGCTGCCGATAGTGCGATTAAAACGCAGACCTGATAAAAATTCAACCCGATCGTTTTCAATCGCCATCCTTGTGCCCCTGCCGTAACCATGCTGCCGGCGCTCCAGGTGCCTGTTAATATCTGCTGATTTTAGTACGAAACCTGCCGGCAGACCTTCTATTATAGCGGTCAGACCAGGCCCGTGTGATTCGCCGCCTGTTAGGTAACGCATCAGTCCGCCTCCTGCTTTTATATGATAAAAAAGTTCCCTGTTCTTATATTCAAAGCTTTATAAGGCACCCTCGATTTTCAAAAGCATTTCTTTCCAGCCTTCGGGACCGCTGAATCCGCCAAGCTTTCCTCCACTGCCTACAACCCGGTGACAGGGGACAATAATCGGATGACGGTTTGCCTTCAGCGCCTGCCCCGCTGCGCGCCATGCTTTCGGCGAACCGGCCATCTCAGCTGCTGCCCTGTAAGTGCAAACTCGCCCATGGGGAACCTGCATTACCTGCTTTAAAAGGGCGGCAGTAAATTTTTTATAATCGCTAAAATCGAGAGGATATTTAGCCCAATTTACCTCTTGCCCGACCAGGTAGCGCTCCAGATCTTCAGCGAACTGCTGCCAGGGCAGTTCTCTTTGAGGATAGTGCTCTTCCGGGCTCGTGCCCGGAAAATATATTTCATATATCCCGCCAGTGCTGAAAAGAATCTGAAAAACGCCTTTTGATGTTACAATACGGTCGCAGTATAAATCAGGCAATGAACCTCTCCTCCCAGGTGAATATTTATTCTTACCGCAGATTAAAAAAGTAAAGCTTTACAGTACTGACCCATTTTATATAGGCATACTTCGCATAACCCGCTTTTCGAAAACAGTGACCTCTTTATAGCCTGTCGTTTTTAAAAGTTCAACTGCCTCTTTGAAATAGCGGCCAACCTGCAGCGGCCCATGGGCGTCAGAGCCCATAGTAACCGACACCCCGCTTTTAAAACAGGCTTCAAGAAGTCTTTTGTGAGGATAAAATTCATTGACAGGAGCATCTCGCCCGGCTGTGTTTAGCTCAAGACAGGTTCCTGTTGCCTTAAGAACGCGGGCTGTTTCAATCCAATAAGGTTCCAGGTCGCCGTCAGGCCTGTAGCCAAACTTTTTAATTACATCAATATGGCCGATAATATCAAAAAGGCCGCTGCGACAAAGTTTCCATACAAGTTCAAAATAAGTGCGGTAAAGCTTGTTCAAATCCAGATCCCCGTAAGTTTCAGCGTAAAAAGGGTGGGTAAAATCCCAGTCCTCTATAAAATGAATCGAACCGATCACGTAATCAAAACTGTACTCTTCAAGCAAAGCAGCAAGCTTTTCTTCAGTCCCAGGCAGGTAATCTACTTCTATGCCTGTTTTAATATCTACCTTTTTAGAAAACCCTTTCAAAGCTTCGATCTGCTTAATATATTGCCAGAGCTCATCAGGGTTCATTGTTACCTGGGCCCGGGGAACATAGTCCAATAACCCCAGCGGGAAATGATCGGCGAAACCAATTTCTCTTAAACCTTTACGCTCAGCCTCGGCAAGATATTCCTCGGGTGTTCCCTCGGCGTGACAGCAGCGGGGTGTATGGAGGTGATAATCAACCATTTTTTTGCTCCTGCTGTTTGAATCCTTCCAGGGTGTTAAAGAAACAGGAATAACGTCCGGTATGACAGGCCAACCCCGGACCGAGCGGCATAACCTTGATCAGCAGTGTGTCGGCATCGCAATCTGCATAAATTGACTTGACTTCAAAAAAATTGCCGGATGTTTCTCCCTTTACCCAGTATTCCT
>PWSG01000002.1 GCA_003564055.1 Syntrophomonadaceae bacterium | reverse complement strand
GATCGTAAAGCGCATCCCAGGCCGCTGCAGTACTTCTGGAGATCCGCATTCCGTATGCGCTTAAAATCTGTCCATCAAGGTAAGCAGTGCCGGCCGAAGCATTTTCTAAACAAGCAGGCATACCATGAAAGCCCCTGTTGATATTATCATCTACTGCACGGCCAAACTTTTTAAAATATATACCGAGATAAGCGGTAGCCGGCTGATATAAAGAACGCTCGACGCTTAGTTTTTCCGGGGGTTTATAATTAAAAACATCCCGCCACTTAAAGAAAATATAAAACCCTGCTCCAAGCGCAAGCCCTGCAGCAACACCAAGCAGATCTTCTAAATACCAAACACCAGTATTTGCCAGGTAATTTAAGTAGTAATCAGAATAATTAAACGTGCCGGCCATGGGAACAACCACGTTTTCAAGCATATACGGTGAAAAGAGCCCTAAAAAGCTAATAACAACGATAAACGAAATGGCAACGATTCTTTCAGTCCAGGTCTCATGGGGAGCGCTGCTTTCCAACCCGGCTTCCAAAGCGGCAGGACGAGGGCCCAGGAAAATAGAGATAAAAAGCTTTGCAATGTAACAAACTGTCAACCCGCTGGTTAGCATAAAAAGTTTTTCAGCAAGCCACAGGTCCCACATAAACTCGTACTCATAGGCATAGACAATTGCATGGTGCAGGAGGGTTTTGCTGACATAACCGTTAAACCCCGGTATGCCCATAATGCCTGCCGCACAGACAGCAAAAGCGGCAAATGTAAAGGGAAATTTAAGCCACAGTCCGCCCAGGCGATCTAAATTTTTCTCATGCAGGCGGGCATAGATAACCCCGAAAAGAATAAACATCCCCGCCTTAAAGAATGCGTGATTGATAATGTGGTATGAAAAGCCGCCAAAACCCATCGGTCCATCGTAACCAAGGTAGCCTGCTGCCCCAATACCCATCAGGATGTAACCCATCTGGCTAATACTGCTGTAAGCCAAAAGCCGCTTGGCATTATTCTGTAATACTGCCATAACTGCGGCTAAAAGCATAGTAATGATCCCGATCCAGATAATAATGTGACCCAGATTTCCCGTATAAGACCAAAGGTTACCAGCAGTCGTATTTTCAGCAGGGCTGTAAAGCATTATTGCAACACGGATAATACCGTATGCCCCGGTTTTAATCATAATCCCGGAAAGCAGGGCGCTGGCCGGGGAAGGTGCTACCGGGTGAGCCTGGGGAAGCCAGATATGCAGGGGAACCATCCCGGCTTTAACTCCAAAACCAATAATCATCAATACAGCTATTAGAGCTGCCAGTTCTTTTAAAAGCACCAGGTTATCTAACAGCGGAGCTATGGCGACAGAACCAGTAAAAGAGTTAAGAAGAATAATGCCACTGAGCAAAGAAAGCCCCCCGATAATGCCGAGGTATAAATAATTCCCCCCGGCTGATATTGCTTCATCGGTTTGGGCATGAACCACCAGGGCATATGCAGCAAGGGTCATCAATTCAAAAAAGAGGAACAAACTTAAAAAATCTCCGCTCAAAAAAACCCCAAGGCAGCCACCAAGGGATAAGATCAGAAAAACATAATAGCGAGTCTGGTTTTTTTCATGTTCCATGTACGGTATGGAAGCAAGAGTAGCCAAAAACCAGATGAAAGCGGAGAAAAGAGCAAACACACTGCCAAACAAATCGACTCTAAAACTCATTTCTACACCGGCCAGGGAAGGCAGGTTAGAAAAAACAATATAGCCCTGCACAACAGTGGAAAAAAGTTCTGCCGAAAAATAAAACGTTAGGCCGGCAATAACAGCTGCTAAAATATTACGCGTGAAAACCGAATTCAAACCAGCCAAGCCGATAAACGCAGAACCAATAATAGGCGTTAAAACGATAAACAGGGGGAGAAAACTAACTATAGTAGTATCTGTAATCTCTGTTGCAAAGATTTCTGCCATTAATTGACCTCTTAAAACAAAATGTTAATTAATTAAAACAACCAAAGCCTTTTATTCGCTTTTCAGCTTCTATTTCCTTCTTTTATATTCTATTTCTTATAATTAATTAGATCACACCTAAAAATAAAAACAACTTGACAGAAACCTGAAAATGATTAAAAATAGAGATGCAGAAAAGAGGTTATTCTAAGGTATCTTGTTTAGAAAATAGGGAGAGTATTTTTTTTGTCCATAATTGTGAATATTTGAACTTGCGGAATTTTCTAATCGTTGTAATACCGGTACAGTTAATGGTAAGGCCTGAGTTATAAGCACTAAAAGGAGGTAGGAGAAAAGATGCATGACTATGCAACAAGAGTCGTTTTCCGCTATATGCTTCTTTTTGTTATTCTTTACGGTGTTTATGTTATAATGCACGGTCATATATCTCCGGGCGGCGGTTTTTCAGGCGGGATGATTATCGGCCTGGGTCTACTTCTCTATATTCTCATCTTCGGTCAACTTTGGAATATGACCTTTCGACGAATGATTCTTGATTTTGCAATTGTTTTCGTCGGTATCGGGGGTATTTTAGAAATACTAAAGTTTATAATTCCTCATGAGCACGGCCCGATAGGAGTGCCCGGCACACTTTTTAGTGTAGGCATAATTTCCGTTTCCAATTTCGGTATTGGTATACTTGTAGCCAGCACTATCCTGGGTGTGTACTATATGATCAGCGAGGAGGAATAAATATTGGAGTTTGAAATTATTCTACTTAACTTCCCCTATTTCGTTTCAATCATTTTATTCTCCATGGGCACCCTGATTGTTTTAACCCAGGCTAATCTGGTTAAAAAGGTTATTGGTATTAACATTATGGAAACATCGATATTTCTTTTTTTCATTGCCGTCGGCAATATGCACGGAGG
>PWSG01000027.1 GCA_003564055.1 Syntrophomonadaceae bacterium | reverse complement strand
TTCACCTTAGTCCATTTATAGTACATGACAAGCAGGAAAAAGATCAGCCCGTAATAAGCAAACAGAAAAGCTGTTCCCGGCGGATTTAAAGCAATATAAAACCCATCAGCGCCGCTTAATGCAGTAATGTAGAGCATTAATTCCAGCAGGGGACGGGAAGCCCACAGCAGTATTTCTCCCGCTGCAGGAAAAAGCAGGCCTGTGAGAGCACCTGCCAGTCCCAAACCAACTACGAAAGCAAGCAAGGGGAGCAGAAGCAGGTTAAACAAAAGGGCAGCAGCAGGCAGATAATGAAAATAATAAATACAGAGCGGCAGGACACCGGCCTGCGCTGCTATAGTAACAGCCAGGGGCGCCCTTAAAAGCAGGGGACAGCGAATATATGTTAAAAATCTTTCCAGGGGTCGGTAAGTATAGATAATGAAAAGGGTTGCCGCATAAGAAAGCTGAAAACCGACAGTAAAAAGCAGCAGGGGATTAATAAATAGTGTAGCCAGGGCTGCAAAAGCTAAAGCCGTGGGAAGGTCATTTTCTCGGTTCAGCAAAATGGCGCCCAGGGCCATTGAAGCCATTATGGCTGCCCTTAAGGCAGAGGGGCGCATACCGGTCAGGTAAGCATAAGTAAAAACAAGAACAATTGCTAAAACAAGAGGCAGTCGTCCACGAAGGTTCAAGCGGTTCCAAAAACCTAAGATTAAACCGGCAACAAGACCGACGTGCAGTCCTGATACAGCCATCAGGTGCCCTGTTCCGGCACGACGAAAGTTGTTTTCTATCTCTTCAGGCAGACGATGCCTTTGCCCAAAGAGAATGGCGGTCAAAAGTTCGGCAGCAGGAGAAGGAAGAGCGCTGCTGATATTTTGGGCCATAGAAATGCGCAGTTTAAAAGCCGATTCGGCCAGGCTGCCTGTTTCGCCCTGGCCAAGCGAGATTACACTTTTCGGGTTTGGATATATTAATGCTTCAATTCCCTGGCTAAGCAGGTAAAAACGATAGTCAAAGCCACCCGGATTACGCTGCCCGCGCGGTTCAACGACTGTTCCAAACAAGCGCAGGCGTTCTCCAAACCAGTAACTTGCCTTTCTATCACCATATATTTTAACCAGCAGGGTGCCGCTTACAGGTAAACGTTTTTCCCGCGTTTCCAATACTTCGACACTAAGGCGGTAAGAGTCATGATCATCATAGAAAAGAGGTTCTTCAACTATGGTTCCTTCAATATAAACAGGTGACCCTGCATATTGAGCAATGCCGTAAGCGGGCTGCTGCACTGCAAAGTAAAAAACAGCCCCTCCTGCTGCTGCGACGAGCAGGATAAGAGTTGCCCTGTATAAACCAATTATTTTGAAGCAGGCAAATAAAGCTATTAAGGCCAGCAGAAAAACTGCAGTCCAATAGGCTGCAACGGACTGCATTGACCAGAACCGTCCAATTACAATCCCGGCCATATAACTCAGGGTAATTGTCGCAAGAAACCGGTTTGACAGTTCATAAATTATTGAATTGCTTTGATGTTTTATTGCGTTGTTTGATTCCATTTTTTAGTATTTATTTTACTGCCGACTTCTTTCTAATAATAATATTCTTTAGCAAAAAATTGCTTTCAGTAACTATTTTATCAATAACAGTTTAACTGCTTTTAGGTTGAATCCTTTCTTCTGCTGATTTTTCCTCATACTTAAATACCTTATCAAAAATACCGAAAGTTTTTTCCCGTTGTTCAGCCGGCGGAGGCGCAGTTAAATAAGAAACAATAACCAGGGTTAGAATAGCCAGGATAAATGCCGGGAATACTGGCATAAAACCAAAAGTTGTCCATTCCGGTAAGACCCCCAGGTACCATAAATGAAGCATAATCGCCGGTAATATCAGGGCAGCGCAGGCACCGTGTTTATTCGCCCGCGGCCAATAAAGTGCTCCGATCATAACCGGCAGCATCACAGAAAAACCGGAAAAAGCAAAAGCGGCAATACTCAGAATAGCTGCGGGGCGAACCAGGGCAATATAATAAGCAGCAGCAGCAAAGACTACAAGTAAAATCCGGCCAAAGAAAACGGCCTGGCCTGAAGAAACCCGCTTCAGACGGGGCAGTAAATCATCGGTAACCAGATGTGCAAAAGAAAGAAGCTGTGAGTCAATTGAAGACTTGACAACAGCCAGGATAACAACCAGGCCTAAGATCATCCAGGCCGGTGAAAGAAACTGATGGATTAATAAAGGCACGATGTTATCGGCATCTTTACCTGTCAGACCGGGAACTGCAATAGAACCCCACACCCCAAGCAGGGTAGAAACCGCAAAGATCCCGGCCATAGCAAGGGGATAATAAAGGCTGACACGTTTCAAATTACTGCTCTGGCGGGCAGCCAGGATCCTCGTAAACATCTGGGGAAAAACAATCACCGCAATTGAATTTATAAATGAGAAACTGAACCAGTTTATAGGGGCAATCTTTTCTGAAAGCTCTCTTTGCAGCATAGCCGGATTAGTTTCTATAATCCTTTCTGTGATTTCTGTAAACCCACCCAGGGCCCGGGCAACAGCAGCCAGCAAAAGCACTGCTACGACCAAAAATAGAGTGCCCTGGAAAATGTCGGTCCAAACCGTGCCTCTCAAACCTGCAGGGATGGTATAGATTAGGGATATGCCAATAATAATAAATGATGAAAGCCAGTAAGGAACAACACCGTCTGAAATAGTTGTAAAAGCAAGACTGCCCCCGATAATACTGACAACAAGGTAAGGCAAGGTATAGTAGAGCAAAAGAACCAGGAAAAGCAGGGCTACGAGCTTGCTGTTAAAGATGCCGCCAAAAACCTGGGGCTGTGTGGCATATCCATAACGCCTGCCAAGCAGCCATGAACGGTAACCGACCAGGTAAAAAGTGAAAGGGGTTATAAAAATGCTCCAGCCGATAACATAACCGTAAGCTCCATAACCTACTTCATATGCAAAACCGGCATGCCCGATGATTGTAAACGCAGTAATATTACTGGCAAAAAGGGCCATAAATACGGCAATACTTCCAAGACCGCGCCCGGCAAGGAAATAATCTTCTCTCGTTTTCAGGCTAACTCTGGCACCGTATATACCGATTCCAATCAGCACGGAAAAATAGACAATAATAACCGTTATTCCTAATATGTTGATCATTTTTCAGCAGACTCCTCACTACCTGCCGGCTGCAGCAAATCTGCAGGCGGTTCAGGCCAGGCCAGGGTTATAATCGCCCTCATGGCGATTACGGCTAAAATAGTATAGCCCGCATAAAAAGAAAAAGCAAAGGGCATGAATCCAAAGAGCAAGGGAACCCGATCATCCAGACCCCAAAGCCAGAAACTGTTATGTAAGATAAACATAACCAGCACAATAACGGCTACAAGAGCTAAGCGCACCTTAAATTTCATATTTTACCTCCAATACAAATTGCCTTTTAAAAACGGCTAAAACATCTCCATGCTTATTCGACGAGGCTGTTATTATTCCTGCCTGGCTTAAAGCTTTCCTCCAAAAAAAACAAGAACATGCCTTAACATGTCCCTGCCTGAAAATAAAAGTTAAAATTACTGCGCATTATCAGTGTGACGCGCAATTAAAACTTATTGCTCTATTACTACCTCTCGCGTAGCCCTGACCTCTGAGTCAATTTTTACCGCAATAGTATACATACCCCGACTGCCAAACCATACTTTATCATACCACTCAATCTCCTCGGGATTTACATCGTAGTTAGTTTCGGCCAAGATTCTGTCATCGCTGTTACTAATAAGCTGTACGGTAATCTGTTCGGACCCAAAAGGCAGGTTATTGTGAAAATAGAAGTAAAATTCCTGGTTGGGATCAAAGTTGGTTTGAAGCTCAATTGATTCAAACTCATCTTTCAATTCAAGAGTTGTTTTAATAACAGCACCACCGACAGAAGTGCTTCCCGGGGGCCGGGTTTGCACTTCATTTCCACATGAAGTAATAATTATGATAATTATGATAATAACTACCATGTATAAAGTAAATCTTCTATTCATTTTTTTACCCCTTTATCGAAGTGCGTCTCCGAAAGCTTTTTAAGTTTAACAGGCTTTTCTTTGCTTCAGTTTTGTTGAAGCTTTTGTTTTTTTTATAAATTCTTCAATCCGCTGTTATATTCCTTCTGCATCTAATATAATATTGGTGTATACTTTAAGATACCAAAAAAACATAATTTTTTAAAGGATTCGTAAATACTCGTGTAGAACCTAATTTTGGTCAAATACATCATGAGGGGGAATTTCAAGTTGAGCTTATCTGTCCGTAAAATTGTCATCTCAGGTATTCTTGGAGCTATATCTATTTTGCTCGGTGTTACCCGCCTGGGCTTTATACCTGTGCCCACACCGGCCGGGCATGCAACGATTATGCATATACCGGTTATTCTGGGAGGAGTCTTGGAAGGACCGGTAGTAGGTTTAATAACTGGCGCTATTTTCGGCTTGTTCAGTTTTCTTCAGCCGGGAGCTCCTTTTTTTGCCGATCCCCTGGTATCAGTTCTGCCCCGCCTTTTCATCGGTATTGTTGCTTACTTAATTTATGTTTCCACGAAAAATATAAATAACATTTTAGCCTTAGTATTGGCCGGCGCTTTCGGCTCTGCCACTAACACAGCACTGGTTTTGGGTATGGTAACCTTAAGAGGGTACCTTCCTTTTGAAGTATCTTTATCGATAGGTATCCTGCACGGTGTGCCAGAATTAATAGTTGCTGCAATATTAACAGTAATTCTTGTTAAAGGTATTCAGAGGATCAGAACATCGGAAGACAGGCCCCCTGTCAGTTAAGTATGTTATTGTCTTGTTATTATATTACACGTAAGGGGCTTTAATACTTTGAATCCTCTAATTGAAGCAATTGATCTGTCTTATACTTACCGTGCAGGAAGCGGTAAAGAAATTAAAGCTTTAAACGGTATCAACCTGCAGGTTAAACGTGGCGAAATGCTGGCCATTACCGGTCAAAACGGCTCTGGAAAATCAACCCTTGCCCGTCACTTTAACGGCTTATTAACTCCCACTGGAGGCAAAGTATTAGTTAATGGCCTTTCGGTTGCTGACAAAAATAATGTTTCGACCATCCGCAAGCTGGTTGGCATGGTTTTTCAAAATCCCGATAATCAGTTAATAAGCAGCATTGTTGAAGAAGATATTGCTTTCGGACCTGAAAACCTGGGTCTCCCTCCCGCTCTGATCAGGGAACGGGTTAACCAGGCTCTGGATACTCTGAACCTGCAGGACTTGCGTTATGAATCTCCCAACCTGCTTTCAGAAGGTCAGAAACAGCTCGTTGCCATTGCCGGTGTGTTAGCGATGAAGCCAGGCTGTATTGTTCTCGACGAACCTACAGCACATTTAGATCCGCGCGGCAGACGTGAAGTTTTGGAAAGCATCCTGCGCTTGAATCGGGATGAAAAAATCACCACTATTTTACTTACCCATTACATGAATGAAGCAATCCACTGTGACAGAATGATTGTTATGGACCAGGGAATCATTGAGATGGAAGGCACACCCTGTGAAGTGTTTGGCCGGGGAGATAAGATTATTAGCCTCGGCCTTGATTACCCTGTTGCTACTCAGCTGGCGCAGGGGCTGCGTTTAAGAGGAATAAATTTGCCGGATAACATTATTCGCTCCGAGGAGATTATTAACTTTCTATGCCAATTGAAGTAACCGATCTCTGCTTTAGCTATAAAAAGGGCACACCTTTTGAAAAAGAGGTTCTGCAGGGAGTAACCCTGCATATTGAAGATGGTGAATTTGTTGGCCTTATAGGCCCGACGCAGGCAGGGAAAACCACGCTGGCTCAACACTTTAATGCTCTTTTTATACCCCAGCAGGGCAGGGTAATTGTAAACAATTGCGATACTGCTGATAAAAACGCGGACTTAATCCGCTTACGGCACGATGTTGGTTATGTTTTTCAAAATCCAGACTACCAGCTTTTCGCCGCTACAGTTGGTGAAGATATTGCTTTTGGGCCAAAAAACCAGGGGCTTAAATCTCCGGAAATAATAAAAAGAGTATCCAGGGCAATGTCCCAGGTTGGCCTTGATTACACAAGTTTTAACGACCGCGACATTTTTGCCTTAAGCGGAGGACAAAAAAGAAGGGTTGCAATCGCTGGGGTTTTAGCCTGCAGGCCAAAAATCCTGGTTTTAGATGATATCACTGCAGGGCTTGATCCACGTGGTCGTGAAGAAATACTTAAAGTGATCAGAAAACTGCACAGCGAAGAAAAGATTACAATTATCTTCATATCTAACAGTATGGATGAGGTAGCTGAACTTGCTGAGCGGATTATTGTTGTTGATCGGGGCAGAATTGTCAAAGATGATAATACCAGGCAGGTTTTTAGAAAAACTGCTGATCTAAAAGCAATCGGACTGGAAATGCCCGAAATAATGATAATTGCTGAGCGGTTAAGCTCCTGTGGATACAACATGCCCGACGCTGTATTAAACCTGGAAGAAGCTCTGCAAAAAATTGCTGAAAACCTGCAGGAAGGGCAGGTGAAAAAGCATTGGAACTAACCAGGAATATAACTCTGGGGGTATACCTGCCGGGGGAAACAGCTATCCACCGCCTGGACCCAAGAACAAAAATAATTGCCGCCACCATGCTCATTACCCTGCTGCTTTTTATAAAATCTTACGAGGCTTATGGGTTTTTTCTAATATTTACCGCCGGGATAATAGTTTTTGCCGGCATTCCTTTAAGTTATGCACTCTGCGGCCTAAAACCTATGCTGCCCGTGCTGCTCCTAATGTGGATTTTTCAATTCTTTTTATATTCCACTCCCGATGCGAATATTTTATTTTCATGGTGGATTTTCACAGCAACCGATGCGGGGTTGCACATGGGCAATATAATTACCCTTCGTGTTCTTTTCCTCTTTACGGTAACTACAATTCTGACCCTCACTACTTCTATTGTCAACCTTACAGACGGGTTGGAAAGCTTACTAAAACCGCTTAGAAAAATTGGCCTTCCGTCCCAGGAACTGGTAATGACCATGATTATTGCCCTGCGTTTTGTTTTAATTTTAGCTGAAGAGCTGGATAAAATAATCAAGGCACAAATGGCCAGGGGAGTAGCTTTCGATCGGGGCAGTTTTATTCAAAAAACCAGGAAGCTATTTCCTGTTTTCCTGCCCCTGTTTATTAATGCATTCAAGCGGGCAGAAGAGTTAATCGTGGCCATGGAAGCCCGCAGCTATAGCGGTGGTAAGGGAAGGACAAAAATGAAAACCCTGCACATGGGCAGGGTTGATCTCGGTGCCGGCTTGATTATGCTGTTATTTACTATCCTGATGATCTATATAATTATTTCCGCAGCTCCTCAGATTTAAAGGAGATGGCCGAATGAAGTTCCTACGGCAAGAGCTGTGCGCACCAGTTCGCTGTCCGGATCAACCCGTTTGGTTCCTTGAACTGCTTCTTCAAGATCAACCGACTTAACCTGGTTTCCCTTAAGGCAAACCATTTCATTGAAATGCCCCTTTTGAAAGAGTTCAACTGCTTTAACTCCAAAACGAGTAGCCAGAACCCGATCGTAAGAGGTGGGGCTGCCACCGCGCTGCAGGTGTCCTAAAACCGTAGCCCTGCTTTCCATGCCGGTAAGTTTTTCAATTTCACGCGATACCACGGTCCCAATTCCACCAAGTCTTTTTACATCACCTTTTTGCTGATAGATGGGCTCTTCACCGGCAGGATATGCCCCTTCAGCGACAACAACGATACTGAATTTTTTACCTCTCCGGCGGCGCTCCGTAATTTTTTCGGCAACATAAGAATATTTGAAGGGCAGTTCTGGAATAAGTATAATGTCGCCGCCACCGGCCATGCCGGCCTGCAGGGCAATCCATCCTGCATGACGGCCCATTACTTCTACAACCATAACGCGGTGATGTGATTCGGCGGTGGTATGAATCTTATCGATCGCTTCAGTAGCAGTAGTAACCGCCGAATCAAAACCAAAGGTAATATCAGTAGCAGGCAGATCGTTGTCAATTGTTTTGGGGATGCCGATTACCGGAACGCCCAGTTTGCTAAAACGGTGGGCCAGAAGCAAACTGCCATCACCACCGATCACAACAAGCGCTTCAATATTTCTCTTTGCCAAATTTTCAACAGCATCAGAAGAGCGATCTACACCGGTTTCCTGGTAATCGGAACCTCCGGGTCTGAAGTCGAAAGGATTATCACGATTAGAAGTACCGAGTATGGTTCCCCCACGGGTAAGAATTCCCGATACCGCATAGTCATCGAGCACTACCGCATCATTTTCCACCAGGCCTTTGAAACCATTATTAAAGCCTATTGATTCGATATCATAATTATAGCCTGCTCCTTTAACAACCGCGCGGATAACCGCGTTTAAGCCTGGACAGTCGCCGCCACCGGTGAGCAAGCCAATGCGCCGCAATTTCCGACCGCCTTTAGTCTTAAATTTGCCTGTATCTTCTGCTTCTGCAGATAAATTTTCATCTCCAGCGCCCTTATTCTGACTTTTATTAATAGCTCCGCGTGCCAGTTTGTCGCAGCACTGGTTATACCGATCATCAGCATGGCCCTTGACCTTGATCCACTCGACCCTGTTTATCTCTGCTAGTTCAAAAAGCAGTTCCCACAGATCCTGGTTCTCTACTTTTTTACCCTTGCTGCTCTGCCAGCCATTGCTCAGCCAGCGTTTCATCCAACCCTCATTAAAACAGTTGACCAGGTAAGCGCTGTCACTATACAGTTTAACTTTGCTGCCGGGCGGGACATGGCGCAGGGCTTCTACCGCGGCCTGCAGTTCCATGCGCTGGTTGGTTGTTTCGTCAGCGCTTCCGCTAATTTCCTGTACAGAGTCCCCATCAAGGATTACCGCACCCCAGCCGCCGGGACCGGGGTTGCCTGAGCAGGCTCCATCAGTGTAGATTATATATTCTTCGGCTGACACAGAGTTATTCTCCTTAAAGAAAGGTTAGTGACATCGTGTCCAGATAGCAGTAAACCCTCACCCAATCCCTCCGCTTTTAACAAAGAGAGGGAGTTATAATGAACCGCTAAGCAGGCCTGCAGCTCTCCTGTTTGGTTTTTATGCACACTCACTGTGAGTTCATTATCTCCCTCATGGGATTTTTTACATTACATTTAATATACATATCCTTAAAGCATAAAGAATGCTTTCATGTGCATCTAAGTTTAAGGTATAAAGCGATCCATATCGTTCAGGATCTGTTCGAGCTCCCTGATTTTTTCGCCGTAACCGGCCCAGTCGCCTTCCTGCTGATACTGCAGGGCTTCTTCGTAAGCTACCCGGGCCTGGACAATTAAATCGATAAGTTCGGCTTCAAGTTCAATTTCCACGTCCGGCATTGGATCATCAAGTTCAAAATCATCAGGAATATCTTCAACCGGAATATCAGGCGGCAGTTCATCAATTTCGCCGAAGACCCTGATCAGGGCCTCTTCGAGGGTTTCTCCCATAACAACAGTTTCATCGAAAGCAACTATAACCCTGGCCAGTTCTGGCAGACCACCTGTTTCCGCTTCCAGGAAGATAGGTTCTACATATAGCAATGCATCGTTAATAGGCAAAACCAGCAGGTTGCCACGGATTACCCGCGAACCGACCTGCCCCCAGAGAGTAAACTGTTCTGATATTTCAGTGCTCTGATCTATCCTGTTCTCTATCTGCTTTGGCCCGAGGATGACCCTTTCCCTGGGGAAGTTGAAAATTTCAACATCACCGTAGTTGGGCTGGTCACAGCGGGCCACCATCCAGGCAATCATGTTATTTCTTGCCGCAGGTGTAAAGGGAAGGATTAAAACATATTCCGGCTGATCATAACCGGGCAGCAGCAGGATTGTATAGTAAGGTTCCATTAGCTGCTCCTGGCCGAAAGACTGCTCAAAGGGAATAGCCCAGAGATCCTCCCTGCTGTAAAACCTGGTTGCATCGGTTATATGGTAAAGCTGAAGTAACCGGGACTGCACGTCAAAGAGGTCTAAAGGATAGCGTATGTTAGCCATCAAGTCTTCAGGCATTTCTTCAACCGGCCTAAATAGATCAGGGAATATTTTTTTGTAAGTCTGAACCAGCGGATCATCCGGGTCGGTTATGTAATATGTGGCATCCCCGTTGTAGGCGTCAATGACAACTTTAACCGAGTTGCGAATGTAGTTTATATTGTCGTACGGCGCTGAATATGGATAGCGGTCAGTGACGGTATAAGCATCCTGGATCCAGAACAGCCGGTCATCACTGATAACAATATAGGGATCTCTATCGTAACGAAGGAAAGGAGCAATTTTCCTTACCCTTTCGTGAATATTGCGCTCGAAGATTATTCTGCTGTCACTGCTCAACTCGTTGGAAATGAGAATCCTGTATTCTGCAAACCTCAGGGCCAGCATGGCTCTGCGGAAAACAGACTGCAGGCGAATTCCCGCATCGCCGTCGTAAAAGATATACTCGTTTTCATCACCGGCAGTAGCATAATGAAATTCGGGTGTGTCGGTATTAATAATAACGTAATCGTTGGTTAACTCACCAAAATAAATTGATGGGTTTTCAAGCTCAAGGTCTCCCGCCGGCGGGATATCTCCCAGGAAGTAACGCGGCATTCCTTCTGCTGTTACCTCATTAACAGGGGTCATCGCAACCCCGTAACCATGAGTGAAATGCAAATGAAGGTTTACCCAGGTCTGAGCCTGATCGGCCAGGCGGCTTTTGTCCATTTCCCGGGCAGACAGCATAACCTGGCGGTATTCGTCATTAATCATGTACCGATCGATATCGACGTCTACAAAACGGTAATATGGACGGATAGCCTGAAGCTCGTTAAAAGTAGTCAATAGAGGCCGGTAATCCCAGAGACGCACATTTTTAATTGTGCCTTCGTTTTCCTGCAGGTCGCTCCAACCCAGCTGTTGAGTAGCCGGGTAGTTACGCTCTCCAAATTGATCGAGA
>PWSG01000288.1 GCA_003564055.1 Syntrophomonadaceae bacterium | reverse complement strand
TTTTTCAAAAAGAACATCTAGTAGGATATAGTTTACTTCGCCATCGAGGGTAGAGGTATAGAAGACTTTATAATGGGCCTTAGGGATCTCATTAGCTCCCTGTCTCACATCCTCCTCAAAATGGGTAAAAAAATCACTACCCGAAACAATTTTAAAAAGAACCTGTTCTAAGTTAACTTCTTGCTTCTTAACCTCACAAATAATGTCTATATCAATTGAAAATCTATGCATTTTATTTAAAAGCAGCAATAACGAAGTGCCGCCCTTAAAAATAAATTTTAAGTCCGTTCTTGCTAACTCTTCTAACACTACAGCGCAACATCAGATAAACTAATTTTATGTAACACCGACTTTACGCTGTTAAATAAGCAAATATCGTTCTTTGACAATTTCTAACCGTTTTTGATAAGCTAAGTGTAACATTTTTACCGAAATTGGACAAAGTATTGAATCGCCGTAGATAAAAATGCGCGCAAGCACTCAGGCCTCTTTTTTGTCAGGGCAAAATAGCTTGATAGTTTTAGGGTTTTCACTCAAAAACATTTAGAGCAGCAATGAAGCATGCTCCTGCAATATTTTTTTACGATGTGAAACGCGTGCTACCTCAGCTCTGCGGAACTGGTAGGAAACGATTTGAATTGCTTTATGAATCTCTTTTTGGCTTCCGGTAAATGCAGCAATCACTAATTTTTGGGCAATGGGCAGGGTAATATAGTTATTTTTACCCCGAATTCGAGGCGAACCGTTAATAAAAAGTGCATGGTTACGTTGACTAAAGCCATATGTCGGTGCCATCCCGGGTAAGAGCGCATCTCGTATTCATCGAGGCCGAGATAACTTTTACCTTCATGGAAAAGCTGTTCGATGGTCCAGCGCATTCTTGAAGCTTTAACCAATTCCTCAAACGGCATCTCTAACGGGGCGTTACTGAGCATGTATTTGATTTCACCATCTGCGTTCATGCGCAAAAGCAGCCAGAGTTCGCTTAGGGGTAGGCCGCCTTTGTGTTCCACAACACGCAGACGGGTGAACTGGGCGATAATGGGGCCTTTGGCCCCTTCGCCCAGGTTTATTGTTTCCCAGCGAAGAGAGGAGTCTTGAGCTATTTTCGCAACAGGAAGCGGTTCAGGTGAGGGCTTCATCTTTTTCGGGCGTGGTCCCCGGCCTTTATACGGTGGGCAAAATAATTGTGGCACTTTAGTCCAAAGCAAAGTATCAGAACGGACGCTGGCCAGGTAATAGTACTTTTCGCCGACGGCTTCGCGAAAGGCGCTGTCTGCGCCAAAAGTGCTATCCATGCCAACCCAGTGTCCTTGAAACGAACTGTTTTTCTCTGCTTGTTCAAGCAGTTCGGAGGCAATTTCAATCTTTGTTTTGAAGACAAGGTTTTCGGGGAAGCGGGTCTTTTCCCTGCGCTCGGCATGCTCAGGCTCAAACCACGGTTGGGTTACATAAAGTTGCTGGCCCAGCAGGCCGTAGCCTTTATCGCTGCAGTAACCCAAATAGACACCGCTTTGGCAGTTGGCTATCTTACCCAAACTGCCACAGTACTGTGGCCCCACCCCGGCTGAATCTTTACCTTTTTTAGCGATTTCACTGCTATCTAAAGTAAACATGCCTTCTGGCGCAGATATTTTTGCAGCGAGCAGTTCCTGGTTTCTTTTGACAAGTTTGTTTACTTCCCAGTTGGCGCCGGTGAAAAAATGCTGCATGCTGCGCACTTTGCTTATGCCCAGGATTGCGATGGCAATGGTTTCGATCGTTTTTACGATTTTCTCACCGGATAACCCTTTCATGTAGGCAATGGCATTAAGAAACTGTTCGCTTCGGATAAAGCAATCCTTGAACTGCTCGACAAAATCCAAAAGCAGGGGGCTTAATTCTTCCACTTCTTCAGGCTTGATTTTAAGTTCAGCGACCAGGTCTGGATTCCAGTTGATCCGGTTTAACAGCATCAGCTTTTTGCTCCTTTCCAGCAGAAAAGAGGGGTCGGCGGGACGACTTTGACAGCCGATGATGTCACGAAAATCTTTTTTAAGCGAGTATAAGTAGACCTCCTTCGGATTGCCGTGATACTCATAACGAGGGCCTTTTCTGGTATAGCCCAGGCTCTTTCCGACATGGATCCAGCCGGCGGCCTGGTAAAGTGTTCCCTGAAAGTAGCGGGGATCGACAAAAGATTCTAAAAGCAGTAGTTCCTGATGGTAATATATTAGCCAGTCAGAAATTAAAAGTGCGGATGTTTGGGAGAGCAAATAGGAGCCTAAATTTTTCACCTGCACCCAGGGCAAGATCAAAAACCGGTTGTTGTTGGCCACCTGGTTGAGGTGTTTTTTTCTTTGAATGTCAGACCAGCCGATAAAACTGTCTCTTGAGCCAAGCTTTAAGCTGGCAGCCCGGAAACTTAAGGCCGCAATTGGTCTGCCATCAGAAAAAACCAGGTATTTTAGGTTTGCTCCCGGCATTTTGCCGGGACCAAGGTAGTGGTAACTGCGGACCAGTTCGCTCCATAATGGTTCATACTCGTTTTGGGGAGCCAGTTTAATGCTAACAGGTAAAATATCTTTAACTGAACCTACAAGCGGATCTTTACGGTAAGAGATAGTCATACCGTTCTCTCTTTCTCTAATATGTTAGAGAGAGCGCGACGCTAAATTTGACAGCACCAATCTACCCCGTAATATGGCTGTTTAAAAGGCTTTTTACGGTTAGAAATTGCCTTATAGCGTCCCCGAGCCCTTGTAGTTAGTGTATCATTAGATGGCTGGCCTATCTACCAATTTTATGTTGCGCTGTAGTGTTAGAAACGAATAAAGTCAGCTTATCAATTAAAAAAACGAACTGAAGTCTTATCTTCGTAAATGCTGGTGTATT
>PWSG01000087.1 GCA_003564055.1 Syntrophomonadaceae bacterium | reverse complement strand
CGCGGCGGACAGCATCAGGATTTTCACGAACAAATTTTAAATCTAACACAAGTATTCCCTCCCTCATAGAAAAACGTCAAAAGGTGAGCATTAAAGATAACGGCACTGGTATGTAAGGTCCTGCTGGATTCAAAATACTATATTCTTTATCCTGCTCTTAAAACTACATCTTATCCGGAGCTTCAATACCCAGCAGGGCAAGCCCGTTGGCAATGACCTGCCTGGTAGAGCTAATCAGTAAAAGACGGTCTTTCTTTAGATTATCTTCACTATCCAGAACAGGACAGTTATGGTAAAAACGGTTAAATTCACGGGCAACATCAATCAGGTAACGGGCCAGGATTGACGGCCTGTAATTTTCGGCCGAAGCAAATATTTTATCAGGCAGCAAAGCCAGGGTTTTTACCAGGGTTATTTCCTCTTCTGTAACAAGTAGAGAGCCGGCACTTTCGTCCCAAACATTAACTTTTTTATCTGACTTGCGTAAGATACTGCAAATGCGGGCGTGCGAATACTGAATATAAGCTGCTGTTTCACCAGAAAAGTCGAGCGCTTTTTCCCAGTCAAACTCAATATTTTTAATTCGATCATTGCTTAAATCACCAAAGCGCACTGCGCCCAGGCCTACTGCCCTGGCGGCGCTTTCTTTGTCCGCAAGGTCCGGGTTTTTCTCTTCGATAATTTCCCTGGCCATTTCAATCGAGCGATTCAACACCTCTTCTAAAAGTATAATTTTCCCTTCACGGGTCGACATCCGGCCTTCTTTAAAACGAATCAGGCCAAAAGGTACATGTGCGCATTTTGATGTCCATTCAAAACCGAGCAGCTCCAGAACCTTGAAAAGCTGTTGAAAATGCAGGGTTTGCTCCGCTCCAACCACGTATAGTGAACGGGCAAATTTAAAAGTTTCATAGCGGTAAATTGCCGCAGCCAGGTCACGGGTTATATAAAGCGTGGCGCCATCTTTTTTGCGAAGCATCACAGGGGGCAACCCGTGCGGTTCGAGATCAATCATCAGGGCGCCTTCACTCTCACGGGCAATACCCTTCTTTTGCACAAGCTCAATTACTTCATCGAGCATCTGGTTGTAGTGACTTTCACCATGATAGTACTCGAATTCAATGCCCAGCAGATCGTAAATAAGCTCGTAGTTATCCATACTGAGCTGGCGGAACCGGTTCCAATAATCTAAAGCCTCTTTATCTCCGTTTTCCAGCTTCCTGAACCAGTAACGAGCTTCGTCATCAAGATCAGGTTTTTCTTCGACCAGCTTATGGAACTGCACGTAAAGCTTGTAAAGGTAGTTTACCGGATCTTCTTTTAAGTCGCTTTCATTGCCCCAGCTCTTATAAGCTACAATTAATTTTCCAAATTGTGTACCCCAGTCACCAAGGTGATTTATACCAATAGTATTGTACCCAAGTGCCCTGTAAATAAGGTATAAAGAATGCCCGATAACCGTAGAACGGATATGGCCAACTCCAAAAGGTTTGGCAATATTAGGTGATGAATAATCTATTGTTACATTTTGCCCTTTGCCCAGGTTGTAATGACCGTACTTGTCACCGCTGGTCCAAATTTCCTGCAGCACTTCACGGCTAAAGGCTTCCGGAGCTATAAAAAAGTTAAGATACGGACCGCGGGGAACAGCCTTTTCCCACAGCAGGCCTTCTTCATTACGGAGTTCTTCATAAAGCTCTTCAGCAATTATAGGAGGAGCCTTTTTTTTAATTTTAGCTAAGGAAAAACAGGGAAAAGCCAGGTCGCCATAATTAGGTTCCGGGGGAATTTCGAGCAGGTTTATTACTTCTGCCGGTTCAAGAGAAACACGTGGTGCCAGTAACCGGCTGACCTCATCTTTAAGCTTTTGCATATATTATCTCCTTGACACTTTTTTACTTATTTTAGACTAAAGATGATCAGTTGACAATTATATTTTTCTGTCACTGCTCAGGATTAATAAAATTTGGCTGTCGGTAAAATCGGCTGGAGGAGGGATACCCGTCAGGAGTTGCCCAGGGCGCGCCATCAATCAATATTTCTGCCCGCTGGGTTCGAATGTTTTCAAACACTGTCATAAACAGGGCATCTAAGACCATCGAAGCCTGCAGTCGTTCCCGCTCGGTGGGATCTTCGGGGAAAATAGCCCGCAGGGCGCTGTTCAAGTTAAGCTGAACCTGCTCTGAAGTTCTATTAATCCCGATGAGATCTATATTGGTCGGAACAAAAGGCAGAGAGCGGCAGCCGTGCAAAGCTCTTTTAACCAAATGCTGCAAATCATGAGCTTCGCTTTCTGAAGCCCCTTCTTCGACAAACAGATAATATCTGTCACCGCTTAAAACAGGCACATAAACCGGGCTAATCAATTCTAAAGGCTTAAGGGGCTGGCTTAATTCTAAATCTTGACCAAAGATATCGATAGGGTCTTCATCCATGGTCAGGTATACCTGTTCACCTTCAACGTAGTTACTAATTGTCAGCATCAATGAATTAAAAGCTATTTCGCTCTGAGTTAAACCATTTAATTCAGCCATTCCAGGAGAGAGTTCAATAAAGAGGGCGTTTTCTTCCGCATCATATTCAGCCTCAATAACAAGATCTTTATTGGGAATTGTCCGGTAGAGAGAACTACCGCGGGCAGGTCCGCGCACTAATTCTTTAAGGGAGGCATTAATAATATCTTCGGTATAATGTTTTTCTATCGCAGTTTTTTGGTTTATATTAAGCCGAGTTTCTGGTAATATATCGCACAACCAGACATCGTATCTGGTCATTCCGAGGGGGCTCAGGTATTTTTCATCAAGTACTCTACCTGATGACCCATTCAGGCTCTTATCAGCTGAAGCCAGAGTTCCCAATTCTGACGGGATTTCTATT
>PWSG01000046.1 GCA_003564055.1 Syntrophomonadaceae bacterium | reverse complement strand
GTCAGTGGGGCGTAGATGTTCCAAAAGTACCTTTCGTTGCCTCCGCACCGGAAGCGATGAGTGAAAAGGCTGTTTCTATCGGCAGCTGGTGTGTTACCCTGGGTGTTCCGACCCACGTTGGGGTAGTGCCTGAGGTTACAGGCAGCGCCCTGGTTGATGGCATTGCCCTGCAGATTGCCGAAGATGTTTATGGCGGTTACTTCATTTGGGAAGAGGATCCGGAAAAGGCAGCTGAAAAGATCCTTGCCGCTCTTGATGAGCGTTCCTGGAAACTGAAGATTCACAAACAATCTGCTGAAAAATTTGAAACTGAACTGTCCACAGGATGGTAATACTAATCGCTAAAAGGAGGCACGAACAATGAGTGAAGGTGTACTCACCAGAGACTGGCAAGAATCGTTTGATGAGATATTTGACGGTGCAGTTGATGAATCAAACCCGCCGTTAAAGTTGTTCGAAAAAGCATACGATGGTGCAGTTATTGCAACCAGCTATGCTGAAATATTATTAAACCAGGCTATTAGACGTCATGGTGCGGATAAACCGGTTGGTTATCCCGATACAGGTTACTACCTGCCCGTTATCAGGGCACTGAGCGGTGAGGCGGTAGAAAAGTTAGGTGATCTACCCCCGATTCTTAACCGCATGCGCAACCAGATTCGCGAGGAATTAAACTTTGATAATGCCAGGCTGTGCGGTGAAGCGGCAGCATACTCTGCAGAAATCATTGAAGCCCTGCGTTATCTTGACGGAGCCAGACCCCATGTTGAGCCATGGACCGGTTTTTTAGGTGACCCGGTTGTCCGCCGCTACGGTATTCTCCTGGTTGACTGGACTATTCCCGGCCAGGCCGTTATTATGGGTAAGGGCAAATCGAGCGAAGATGTAGGCAAAATTATCATGGACCTGCAGAGTAAAGGTTTTATGATTTTTCTCTGCAACCAGGTTATCGAGCAAGCTATTGAGGCGGGCTGTAAACTGGGTATTGATTTTATTGCCTTCCCGATTGGCAACTTTACCCAGGTTATTCACGCTGTAAACTACGCCCTGCGCGCCGGTATCGCTTTCGGCGGTATTCCGCCCGGAGAGCGGGAGAATACCCGCGACTACCAGCGCCGGCGTGTACGCGCCTTTGTTTTGCAGCTGGGTGAAATTGACGAAGTGCAGGTAGCGGCCCACTTTGCCGCGATCTTCTTAGGCTTCCCGGTTATAACAGACCAGGAACTTGCTGAAGATGAGCAGATTCCGAACTGGTATGTATCCCACCCTGACTATGAAGACATGGTCCAGGTAGCGATGGAAATTCGCGGAATTAAGCTGAAAATATTAGATATCCCCATTCCCATTACAGTTGGCCCAGCCTTTGAAGGTGAAGTTATCCGTAAAGGTGATATGCGGATTGAATTCGGAGGAGGCCGTACTACCGGTTTCGAGTTGGTGGAAATGGTAGAAGAAGATCAAATTGAAGACGGTAAAATTGAAGTTATCGGCCCCGAAATTGACGATGTTGAAGAAGGCAGCTCCCTGCCGCTCGGTATTGTAGTTAAGATATTCGGTCGCAAAATGCAGGAAGACTTTGAAGGTGTTCTTGAACGCCGTATTCACTACCTGATTAATTATGGTGAAGGTCTCTGGCATATGGCCCAGCGAGATACGATCTGGATGAGGATCAGTAAAGATGCTGCTGAGAAAGGCTTTAAAATCAGGGACTACGGTGAACTTCTTGTTGCCAAGTTTAAAGATGAGTTCCCATCTATCGTTGACCGTGTTCAGGTGACCCTGATTACCGATGCCGATAAGGTAGAGGAAGAACTTAAGCGGGCCCAGAAATTCTACGGCGCACGTGACGAGAGACTGAAAGGGCTTACTGACGAGTCGGTTGAGGAATTCTATTCCTGCATCCTCTGCCAGTCTTTTGCTCCAAACCACTGTTGTGTGGTAACACCGGAGCGCCTTGGTCTTTGTGGGGCGGTGAGCTGGCTTGATGGTAAAGCTGCTTACGAGATTGACCCGACCGGACCGAACCGTCCAATTAAAAAAGAAGGATTAATCGATGAGGAAAAAGGAATTTGGGAATCGGTAAACGAGTATGTATACAACAATACCAACCGGAGTATCGAGGAATGTTCGATGTACAGCTTCATGGATCGGCCGATGACCTCATGCGGCTGTTTTGAGTGTATTATGGCTATCCTTCCTGAAGCTAACGGGGTAATGATTACAACCCGTGAGTATGGTGGAGATACCCCGATCGGGATGACATTTTCTACCCTGGCCGGCACCTGCGGTGGTGGAGTGCAGACTCCCGGTTTCATGGGACACGGCCGTGCCTACGTACTGAGCAAGAAATTCATCAGCGCCGATGGAGGACTTAGCAGGCTGGTCTGGATTCCCAAGGAATTAAAGGATTCACTGGGTGACGAACTGCGCGAGCGAGCAGAAGAAGAAGGCCTGGGTGCAGATTTTGTTGATAAAATTGCCGACGAAACTGTAGGTGTAACAGCAGATGAGATCCTGCCTTTCCTCGAAGAAAAAGGCCATCCGGCTCTGACCATGGATCCTTTAATGTAATACTATCAGGAGAAACGCTTAGGTGGAGGCGACAATGAAACCGAAGCTATATCCTGAAATAGATTTTTCACCCTGTAAAAGGGGCAAACAGAATTCTACCTTAAAATGAGGAAATACTATATTTCCTGAATGAAAATGGGAGAAGGCCACGCCTTTCCTGGTAATATGGAAAAGGTCAAAACTTCCCTGGGAACTAGGGAAAAAGTCAAATTTCTTTAGATAGCAGGGAAGAGGCGAAAAATCCTATATTATAGAGAAAACCCAAACAATCTCCCTCCCCTTCAAGGGGGAGGGTCGGGGTGGGGG
>PWSG01000266.1 GCA_003564055.1 Syntrophomonadaceae bacterium | reverse complement strand
GTTCGCCGGAGTCAAGACCCGCCGACGAGCGTTGAACCAACGCGATGACCGTCTGCTTCAAGGTGCCGTATTGCGAGAAGAACACCCCGCGCCAACGCCACACCCCGTTGACGTCAAACTCCGGTACGTCCGGCAAGGTATAGTATCGACCGTTTTGATTGTAGCTGTTGATCGCCCCCCATTGCTGCAACCGCCGACGAACGGTGTGGATGCTGGCGGAAATGAACTCGGCCACTTCCTCCAGGGTCATAGCCTTGCGGTGCCTAAAGGCTTTGTGCGCCTGCTCTGCACCCAGATCGGATCCCTGACTCATCGCCGCACTCCTTCGTTGATTAAGTATATGATTACAGAAAAGAAATCAACATATACTTAATCATTTGACGAAACAATGCAAGCAGAAAAAATCAAACAATCAGGGAAAAACAGTCGTATCAGCCACCCGAATCCGAGAAATCACTCGGTCATATACTTGAGCATAACGGCAATCACTACTGTAAATGATTAATCAAGAAACAGTTATGAAAATCCCAACCGAATTTTGCGGCAATAGGACCCACTTTCCGCAGGTTGCAGGAACGATATAGCTGGCGAAAGCTCGCCGGATTTTTTTACAAAATTTGATATATTGACGGCTCTAATTCGAGTAGTTCCAACAGTTTTGTTTGCACCCCATCGAGTTCTGGTACAAATTCTTGCACCATTTTGCCTTTTTTTCGGAGTCGATGGTGCTGTAGCGTTCCGAACAGCATGATCAAACGTTCCGTGGTAGGCGCTTTGCACGCCCGCCCTTCGGGATAGAGTGGCAGGCTTTTTATCCTTTCTTCGTGCATGGTTTGCCGGAGCTGTCGTTCGATCAGGGAATGAACGATCAAGGCGATAAATTCCAAAAACAACAATGCTTCGATCCGTCCGATGTTTTTGAGATAGGCTGGTGCCGCATCCAACACGTTTTTGAATAGGTCGTGGCGTTTTTCAATTACCGGCTGCTTGAGGCGGTAGGCGTTAAAAACCTCCAGTGCCGGAAGCTGTAATGCGTTGGTGATCAGCGGATAGACCCCGTCACTTTTTGATGTCGATCGTATGGCTATAGGATCGGTTTCCCAGTGTAGAGCGTAACGTGGCCGAGTTCCGATTTGGTATCGACGGAGCACACCCTTATGCATGCGTTGCCGATATTGGATGTCAATGGAACACTTGATCTCGTATTTGATAAATTCAGTGGTCTGGGTTTCATTCCGTATTTGCTCGACCGCTTCCGCAACGCTTTTTTTGGTGCGAAAGCGACATTTAGGGCCTGCTAGCTTTGTCTGTAATTCTTCCAACCCGCGAATAGCCTTGCTCAACTGGTGTTCACGCCAGTCCGCATCTCTCTGCATTTTATGAGAGCTGAATATCCACAGGATACGAAATCCATGCGCATCGGGGATGGGCGATTCTATAGCCATGATCGTGTCGGGCGGCCCTTGCCGGGAGTTTGGGAGCGGAATTTCGGCAATCATCTCCCATTGCGGCGTATTCCTGGTGAGCCATTGCCGGAACTTTCCGTCTTCCTTGCGAGATCGGGGCATAATGGTGATGAACATGCCGCCGTGATCATCAATATGACGCAAGTTTGCTTCCGCGCATAGTTTGCTGTCGGCTACATATAGAAAATCCGCACTGCCGACCAGATCACGGAGGCTGTTCCAGGTATCGATATGTGTTGTGGAGTCTTCTGTGTTTCCGGAACAGACCCTGAAATGCACAGGTATGCCTCCATCACTGGTGACAGTCAGTATCCAAAGCAGTTGTTTCAGATCCGGGCGATAATCTTTGCTGTGTCCCCGCGCCGCTGCCGGAGTTGGCTTGCCCCGCATCAATCGGCCATCCGCATCTTGATAGTTGCCGTGTAAGGTAATCGTTGTCGAGTCGTTGTGAAGCTCCCGGGTATCGATGTCAAAGGTCTTGATCATATGCACTATCAGGTTCGTTAACAGACTCAGACGATCGGCATCAAACAATCGGTCCAGCGCCCGCCCCACGCGATCATCGTTAAGGGCGGGCACCTGATCTTCTTTTAAGCCGATTGCAGACGGTAAGATCGAACGCGCCCAGGCGCCAAGTCCATATAGGGGATGCCGCTGCATAATCAGGTTGCGCACCAGCACCATAAGTGTCACTTGCGCAGGCAAAACGCTTCGAGGGTCGCTGGGCTCCAGATGGTTCCCAAGCAAAGCGGGAATATTTAACTTGTCCAGAAAATGGTTAACGATGGGCAGCGCGCCGACGGTCCAGGACTCCAGCTCAAAAAACTTCTTGCATGTGCTCATTGCCTACTGTATTATACAGACAGATGTGAAGACGTCAACCCAAATGAACAACAGAAAGAAAAAAAAGACCCTCGAAGACTGCCGCCGGGAACACCAGCGTTTGGCGCAAAGCGTTTCGAAGCTGGGTTTTATATGGCAGGGCAGTGTAACAAGCCGAACAATCACATGCGGCAACCCCAACTGCGCATGTCGCACGCAACCCCATAAAAGGCATGGGCCTTATAACTACTGGAGCACCAAAGTCGGCGGGAAAACGGTGTCTAGAAAATTGCCAACCGCCGAGGCAGAAGTGCTGGCAGAATGGGTGCAGAATCGTAGGCGACTTAAGGAAATAACCGACCAAATGATCCGGCTATCAAAAGAGACTCTGCCGTTGATCCTGAAAAAAAGGTGAAAAACAGGCGCTTCTGGGTTTGTGGGGGAATTTTCTATTGTATAATCGAGAGATGGCTGTGGTTTTCATGTGCGGCACTTGAAAAACCCTTCGGCTCGGCGAGGACCTGTCTGCGTGCGTACACGCACAGGCAGGCGGCTCCCTTGCGCAATTGTGCGTATTTGGTAGGGCGAACCGTCTCGGTGAGCC
>PWSG01000115.1 GCA_003564055.1 Syntrophomonadaceae bacterium | reverse complement strand
GCTTCTGCAGCAGGGCCGTCCCCTTAAACCGGGCAGCATGGGACATCAGTTGACCGATTGCCCGGAACTGCCCGCGCCAGATGCGCCGATGGATGCATTTGAGGCTTTTGTCGAAGGAGAAGGTCGCCGCCGGGGTTTAATTGAATTTTCGACCGACATCAATGCTGTATTAGCAAGGGCTGATATTGTAATTAGCGCTACCAGCGCCACTGAAAAAGTGATTCATGCCGGCAACCTGAAAACAGGAGCTATCGTTTGTGACATTTCCCGTCCGGCAAACGTTAGCGAAGAAGTTGCCGAAGCCCGGCCCGATGTCCTGGTCATAGACGGCGGAGTAGTGGAAGTGCCCGGCCTGCCCTCACTGGGCTGGGATTTTGGTTTTGAGAAAGGCCTGGCTTATGCCTGTATGGCTGAAACGATGATGCTTGCTCTTGAGCAGCAATATAAGCATTACAGCCTCGGTTCATCAGGGGTTAACCTGGAATCGATTTTACAGACCAGGTATTTAGCCGATGAACATGGTTTCAAGCTGGCTAATTTCCGCAGCTTTAATCAACCTCTAAGCGATGAAAGCTGGCAAAGGCTGCTTCAAACCCGCCGGGAACTGGCCGTGCGCTAATAATTATGTTAAAATAAGCAGATAAAATACACGAAACAGATCCGGAAAGGGTGGTTCTAATGGAGCAGAAGAGCGAGCAGGATAAGCAGTCCCAAACCAAGGATTTCGTAAAAGAGATAACCCCGAAAGCTGTAGACTACTCCCAATGGTATATTGAC
The DNA here is from genome assembly GCA_003564055.1 of Syntrophomonadaceae bacterium. Lineage (GTDB taxonomy): Bacteria > Bacillota > Dethiobacteria > DTU022 > DTU022 > T3SED10-7. The sequence goes on along the minus strand of PWSG01000115.1, from coordinate 10,330 downwards.
GTTATATTAAAAACGAAAATGATGGACTATGCTCCAATGAAAGGTTTTATGGCCATACGCCCTTTAGGTTTTGCCATCTGGGAAAAGATCCAGGAGCAGCTGGACAGGCGCTTCAAAGCGACAGGTCATGAAAATGCATACTTTCCAACCTTTATTCCCCAAAGCCTGCTTGAAAAGGAAGCAGAGCACGTTGAAGGCTTTGCCCCTGAACTTGCCTGGGTAACCAAAGGCGGCAACGAAATTTTAAATGAACCGCTGGCGGTCAGGCCCACATCTGAAGCTATAATTTGTGATTTTTACTCACGCTGGATCCAGTCCTGGCGTGATCTGCCTGTTTTGATAAATCAGTGGTGCAATGTTGTCCGCTGGGAAAGATCTACCCGTCCTTTCTTGCGCACCTCTGAATTCCTATGGCAGGAAGGACATACCTGCCACCGCAACGAGGAAGAAGCAGAAGAAGAAACTCTTAAGATGCTCGAGGTTTACCGCGAGTTCCTGGAGACGGAGATGGCTATTCCGGCGCTCGCCGGGCGCAAGACAGAGCGTGAGAAGTTTGCCGGTTCACTGCGCACGTATTGTGTTGAAGCCTTAATGACAGACGGACGGGCCCTGCAGGCCGGAACTTCTCATAACCTGGGACAGCATTTTGCCAGGGTATTTGATATAACTTACCTTGATCAGGATGACCAACTAAAATATGTCTGGCAAACCAGCTGGGGAGTTTCGACCCGCATGATCGGCGCATTGATTATGGTCCACGGTGACGATCGAGGCCTGGTTTTACCGCCCCGTATGGCCCCTATCCAGACTGTAATCGTACCAATTCTAAGCAAGAAGGATCGGGATCGTGTCCTTAAAGCTGTTCGGGAATTGGAAGAAAACCTTAAAGAAATCGTTCGCATTAAGCTTGATGAACGTGAAGAATATTCCCCCGGTTGGAAATTCAATGACTGGGAAATGCGGGGCATTCCGATTCGCATTGAAGTCGGCCCCCGGGATTTAGATAAAGGTCAGGTTGTGCTGGTCCGTCGTGATACAGGGGAGAAACAATTTGTTTCCCAGGAAGAACTGCCGTCATTGCTGCCGCAGCTTTTAGGACAGATACAAAATGACATGCTGCAAAGAGCTCTTGAATTCCGTGAAGCAAATACCCGCAGCGGTTCTGATTATGATGAATTCAAGAAGATCATGGACAATGAGCGTGGCTTTTTCCTCGCTTCCTGGTGTGGGGAAGATTCCTGCGAAGAAAAAGTGAAAAACGAAACCAAGGCAACGATTCGCTGCCTTCCTTTTGATATGGAACCCGAAGGCGATAAGTGTTTTGCCTGCGGGGAGAAAGCAGTCGAAGCCGCCTATTTTGCCCGGGCTTATTAGGAACTGGGCAATGAACAAAAAAGAACTTCGCAAAAAAGTAATTCAAGAGCGCGATCAACTTACGCCCGAAGAAATCAGGAACAAAAGCCTTTCTATCGCAAAGAACCTTTACAGTCTGCCTGCTTACCAGGATGCTGCTTCAGTTATGTTTTTTATTACATTTGGCAGTGAAGTTGATACCAGGCCCATGGTTGAAGAAACAATAAATAATAATAAGATTGTTTTGGCCCCGAAACCAGTTCCGGAAAAACGCGAGATGATTCCCGCCCAGATCGTCGACTGGGAAAAAGACCTGGTTCCGGGAGCTTACGATATACCTGAACCTAAAGAAGAAGCGCTGCGACCTTTTAAACCGGAAAAAATTGATCTTTTAATCACTCCGGGGGTTGCTTTTGATATAAAAGGTAACCGCCTCGGTTACGGAGGCGGTTATTATGATCGTTTTTTTTCTCTTCTGAGGGTGAAAGTTCCCCTTGTAGCCCTGGTTTTTGATCTCCAGATAGTTCCCGAGGTTCCCGTTGATGAATGGGATCGTCGTGTAGATGTTGTTATAACCGAGAAGCGTATTATAAATACCCGTTAACCATATCTGTAAAAGTCCCCGGTATTTTCATCCGTTTATAGTCTTATTTCGGCTTGAAAAACCCGTGGAACAGCATATCCATTATTACACTGGTGATATGTTCGAGGTTTTCCTCTTTTTCATTTACTACTTCCCAAATAAAGCGATCAACCAGTAAAATATAAGCCTTGGCTCCGACTTGAATATCAAATTCTTTTGCCATCCCTTTTTCCTGGGAATATACAAAAGAGCGGGCCGAGCTCTTAATAAACTGCCTAATAACATTTTCCCAGTGTTCAGCGATAGAATCTGACTGGCCGAGCGCCTCCTGGTAAACTCTCATAATCGGACGGTGCTGTTCGGCTAAACGGAAAGATGTTAAAACCAGTTCATAATATGCGTTGCGTGCTTCTTCCTGATTTTTAGGAGAAAAAGGTACTTCGAGAAGGTTGTAAAACTCTTCAAGGACGTTATCGACGACTTTATTTAAAATATCATCTTTTCCTTTGAAGTGGCTGTAAACTGTCCCGTACCCTACTTTAGCCTGCTGGCTGATTTTAGCAATAGTTGTTTTGGTGTATCCCTCGGTAAGGAATACTTTTAACGCGGTGTCTAAAATCAACTTTCGGGTTATCCTGCTGCGTAGATATCGACGGGGTCTTTTGGGTGTTTTATTCTCCAAACCTTAAATAGCCTCCTTATATGGTTTTTATCTTTCTTATCAAAATGCAAGGACATTATATCATTTTATGAAAATATTTGCAAAGCTTAGTTTAAGCCGCAAATCGTTTTAATGGGCAGAAAATAGCTCCTTTTGCTTTTTTATCTTTGATTTAGTAATATAAGAAAGGCGGGGTAGATGTTTTTGCAATTTGTTTATGAAAATAAACTTTTAAAACAAAGATGAATTAGGAGTATTATTTACATATTTGAAGGGATAAATTATGGCAATTTATGCAATTGGCGACCTGCATTTGTCTTACAGCCAGGCAAAGCCAATGGATGTTTTTGGCCCGCAGTGGCAAAATCATACTGAAAAAATAGAGAACAACTGGAATAATATAGTCGACGAAAATGATCTTGTTATTGTTGCCGGTGATCTATCCTGGGCTATGCACCTTTCTGAAGCGGCGGCAGATTTAAAGTGGTTAGCTAACCTCAAAGGCACTAAAATTTTGATCAAGGGCAATCATGATTACTGGTGGAATTCAATCACCAAGGTTCGCGCCCAACTGCCACAGACAATTTATGCTCTCCAAAATGACCATTTGTTTTGGTCCGGATATGCTGTCTGCGGCACAAGGGGTTGGATCTGTCCCGGGGAAGATGGCTTCGATAATGAACATGACCAGAAAATATACTTAAGAGAAGCCCAGCGTCTTAAGCTTTCCTTAGAAAGCGCAGTTCGAGATTCATTATTCGATATAATAGTGGCCCTTCATTTTCCTCCCTTTAACAGAAAAGGAGAACCCAGTGTTTTTACAGAAATACTTGAACAGTTTGCTGTAAAGCTTTGTGTTTTTGGCCACATTCATGATAGCGGAAGGGATTATATTTTCCAGGGTGAAAGAAACAAAGTAAAGTACCGTTTTATTGCTGCCGATGGTATAGATTTTACCCCTTTGAGGTTGGTATAAAATTTTAAGCATCAGGCAGCAGGATTGAAGCAATAAAAAGAGTAATTATAGAAAAGCTATCATTTAAAGTATTAGAATTGATAAAAATAGAAAGAATAAAATGGAGCAGCATGTTTAGGCCGAGTTTTTAATTTTTAAAAAGCACAATCCAGGGTATCATTTCCTTGCCTCTTTTTTAGGTGCTAATTACAAAGTTGTTACGGGAGGTGTTCAGCTTGAGTACAGCAGTTGATATAAAAGAAAAAGTAACAGAAGAAATTGATCTTAGCAAAGTTGATGCATTGATAGAACCCTTTATTGGGAAAAAAGAAATGATTATTCCGGCTTTGCAGAAAGTCCAGGATCATTTCGGTTACCTGCCCAGACCTGCCGTCGAGCAGGTGTCAAAGCGTATGCGAACCCCCCTGAGCAGGCTTTACGGAGTGGCTACTTTTTATGCCCAGTTTAAAATGAAGCCCCGTGGACGTTATATAATAAGGGTTTGCAAAGGAACAGCATGTCATATCCAGGGTAGCCCGAAGATTGCCGAACGGATCGAAGATATTTTAGGCCTTGAAAGTGGGGAAACTACAGACGATCTGCGTTTTACCTTAGAAGAAGTTGCCTGCATCGGAGCCTGTGCACTGGCTCCCGTAATTATGATCAACGATGATCCGCACGGTCGGCTTACCCCGGATAAGATTAAAGATATTCTTGATGGTTACAAATAGAATTAAGGAGGGCGCCTGATGGATAAATTTATAGATCGATGCTGTGAAAAGTGCAGCCACGCAAAAGATAATCCCTGTAAAGATTTTATCAGCTGTTGTGTGGAAGGGCCTATTTGCCACAAGAATGAGATATGCACAGGGAAAAGAAAGGCAATTATAGAAAAAGTAGCCCTGAACGAGCAATTTACTATCTGCTGACTAACGGCAATAACATTTTTAGTCGATAAAAGGGTTTTTATTAGATTGATATAAGACGTAACACTTGTTTCCTGGAAGGGGAGGTAGATTTAATTTGCATGAAAAACACCTCATGATTTGTGGAGCAACAGGCTGTCTTTCTTCGGGATCGCATTTAGTGGAACAGGCCCTGGTAGAAGAGCTTGAAAAAAAAGGCATCAGGGATAAATATCGCCTGGTAATGGGCGGCTGTCCCGGCTTTTGTGAAGTAGGACCGATTATTGTAATTTACCCCGATGAAGTTTTTTACTGCCGCCTCAAACCGAAAGATATGGCTGAGCTGGTTGAAAAACACCTGGTAGATGGCGAAATTGTGGAGCGGCTGCTCTACAAAGGTCCCGACGTTGATATGCCTGCCCGTTTCTACGATACAATTCCTTTCTATGCCAAGCAGAAATTTAATGTTTTAAGAAATAGCGGAATTATTGATCCTGAAAGCATAGATGAATATATTATGCGTGGTGGTTACCGCGCTTTTACCCGTGCCCTTGAACTGGAACCTGCTGCTATTTGCGAAGAAGTCAAGCAGGCAGGTTTGCGCGGCCGCGGGGGAGCAGGTTTTTCAACAGGTTTAAAATGGGAGTTTACAAACAAGGCGCCGGGAGATAAAAAATATGTGGTCTGCAATGCCGATGAGGGCGATCCCGGTGCTTTTATGGATCGCAGTATACTGGAAGGTGATCCGCATGCCATCCTTGAGGGAATGCTGATCTGCGGAAGGGCTATTGGAGCCAATGAAGGATACATTTATTGTCGTGCCGAGTATCCTTTGGCCATAAAAAGATTAAAGCTGGCTATCGAGAATGCCGAGGCATATGGCCTGCTCGGCGAAAATATTCTCGGTTATGGATTTAACTTTAAAATAAATATTAAAGAAGGAGCGGGAGCATTTGTTTGCGGTGAGGAAACCGCTTTACTGGCTTCTATTGAAGGCAAAAGGGGTATGCCCCGCCCGCGTCCTCCGTTTCCCGCCCAATCAGGCCTCTTTGGCAAGCCGACGACTATTAATAATGTTGAAACCCTGGCCAATATACCCTTAATTGTCAAAGAAGGAGGCGCAGCCGATTTTGCCAGGGTAGGCACTGAAGGCAGTAAGGGCACCAAGGTTTTTGCCCTGGCAGGCAAAATTCGCAATACGGGCCTTTGTGAAGTGCCAATGGGCATTACAATAAAAGAAATTATCTATGACGTTGGTGGAGGTATCAAGGGTGGTCGCGAGTTTAAGGCTGTTCAGGCCGGCGGTCCTTCCGGAGGCTGCATACCAGGAGAACTAATTGATTTGCCGATAGACTATGATTCCCTGAATCAGGCCGGAGCAATTATGGGGTCAGGCGGCCTGGTTGTGATGGATGAAAGAACCTGCATGGTAGATTTAGCCCGCTATTTCTTAAGTTTTACTCAGAAGGAATCCTGCGGCAAATGCACCCCATGTCGCGAAGGGACCAAGCGAATGCTCGAGATACTTAACCGAATTTCTGAAGGACTTGGAATAGCGAAAGATTTGGATACTCTTGACAGTTTGGCCGAAAGCATTAAAGATAGCTCACTTTGCGGCCTGGGGCAGACTTGTCCGAATCCTGTTTTGAGCACTATACGCTATTTTAGAAAAGAATATGAAGAGCATATTGATGAAAAATTTTGCCGTGCCGGAGTATGCAAGGAGCTTTTCAACTACAGGATCGACGAGGAAAATTGCACCGGCTGCACGGCCTGTGTAAAGGCCTGCCCTACTGATGCGATCAGGGGAGAGAAGAAGGAACCGCACGAAATTATCCAGGAACTTTGCACCCGTTGTGGCAGCTGCCTTGAAAAGTGCCGCCAGGAGTGCATTATGATCACACCTGTTGGGAGTGAAGCTGATGTCAGTAATTAATCTGACCATAGATGGAAAAGAGGTAGAAGTAGCTCAGGGAACAACAATATTTGAAGCTGCCCGCCAGCTGGGAATAGATATTCCGACTTTTTGCTATGATCCTGAGCTTGCTCCTAACGGCGCCTGCAGGATTTGTGTAGTAGAAGTCGAAAATGCTCGAACCCTGGCGGCTTCCTGTGTCGCTCCTGCCGGATCGGGTATGGTTGTTCATACTCAATCCGAACGGGTTATTAAAGCTCGCAGAGCAGTCTTAACCCTCCTGGTTGCCAACCATCCACTGGACTGCATTACCTGTGAAAAGACAGGGGAATGCAAACTGCAGGATTATTGTTACCAGTACGGGGTAAGCGATAGCGATTTTGGCGGTGAAGTAAAAGAACTACCCGATGATGATAGCAATGACTTTTTTGTGCGGGACATGAATAAATGTATACTTTGCGGCATCTGTGTTGGCAAATGCCAGGATGTTATCGGGGCCGGGGCAATTGATTTTACCAGGCGCGGTTTTGTGGCCAATGTTGGTCCTGCTTTTGAAGATGCCATAGAAGATTCGACATGTGTTTTCTGCGGCCTATGTATTGACAGCTGTCCTGTGGGGGCTTTGACTCCCAGGTACAGCTTAGGCAAAGGACGTCCCTGGGAAGTTGAAAAAAAGAAGGCGGTTTGCCCTTATTGCAGTATTGGCTGCAATATAAATTTACATGTCAAAAATAACGAAGTAATTGGCGTTAGTCCTTTTGAAACAAACCTTGTTAACCGAGACCAGCTTTGTTTTAAGGGCAAGTTTGGTTGGGATTATCTTAAAAGCGAAGATCGCCTTACCAAACCTTTGATTAAATCTAATGGGGTTTTTATTGAGGTAAGCTGGGAAGAAGCGCTTGGCTATGCAGCAGATAATATTAACGCAGTAAAAGACTGTTATGGCAGCGATGCAATTATGGGTCTTTGTTCGCCGAAGGTAACTAACGAAGAGAGTTACCTTTTCCAAAAACTGATGCGTTCACTCGGAACAAATAATGTTGACAGCTTCACCCGTCACTGCCATGCTCCTGCAGTAGATGGAATGATGAAAGCTTTCGGAAGCGCGGCCATTACAAACAGTATTGAAGAGATTTCTAAAACAGGGGCTGTTCTTGTTATTACTGCTGATCCGGCAGAAAGTCACCCGATTATCAGTTACAGGATACGTGAAGCGGTTCGAAAAGGTGCGCAGCTTATTGTTGCCAATCCTGAACCAATCGGCCTTACAGATTTGGCTCATTATTATCTTCCTCTAAATGAGGGCAGCGCTGTTGCCCTTATAAATGCAATGGCTAATATAATTATTGAAGAAGATTTGCAGGATCAGGCTTTTATAGACAAACGCACGGAAGGTTTTGCTGTATTTAAGTCTGCTGTGGCTAAGTACAAAGCAGAGCATGCTGCTAAAGTAACCGGTATTGAAGAAAAGGAATTGCGCAGTGCTGCAAGGGCTTACGCGGCAGCTGAGAAAGCGGTGATTATTTCCACTGCAGATACACATTACTCTGAAACAGGTGGAGGCCTCGTTCTGGCTCTGGCTAACCTTGCCCTGCTAACAGGAAACCTGGGCAAAGAATCGTCGGGCTTATATCTGCCTTACGGTGAAAATAACCTGCAGGGGGTTTCCGATATGGGAGCACTGCCCTCTGTATTAAGTGGTTATCAACATCTAAAAGAAAAGGCGGTTCGTGATAAATTTTCCCGTTCCTGGAAGACAGAAATTAGTGAGCGCCGGGGTTTGTCGGCAGCAGAAATTTTCGATCAAGAAAAATTCTCTCAAATAAAAGCAATGTATGTTTTAGATGAAAACCCTGTTTCCTGTTTGGGCGGGAAAGATTCAGAAATAGCTTACTTTCTTGGCAACCTTGATTTTTTAATTGTTCAGGATATTTTCATGACCGAAACTGCTGCTCTGGCAGATGTTATACTGCCTGCTGCTGCTTTTGCCGAACAGCAGGGCACATATACGAATACCGAGCGGCGCGTCCAGCTTACCCAGCAGGCGGTGAATCCCCCTGGCGAGGCTTTTCCCGGCTGGGCAGTTATTGCCGAATTAGCAGGGTGGCTTGGTTTTGAATGGTTCTACGAATGTCCCGGGGATGTTTTTGAAGAGATGGCCCTGCTTACACCACAGTATGCAGGCATATCCTACGAACGGCTTGCTGTTGAAAGCATACAATGGCCATGCCCGGCAAAAGAACATCCCGGCACCGCTGTATTGTACGAAGGGCGTTTCAGCCGTGGGTTGGGTCTTTTCACGTCAGTCGATCACGAAAAGGCTGCAGAACCCGGGTCAGAAACTGCCTCTATCTTTAAAGTGTACGATCATGCCTGCCAGTGCCAGAGTGCAAGTATGAGCAAACGATCGGTGATTGCTAACTTTATAAAACCTGCCAGAGGTGATTGATATTGGCGAAATATATTTTTCCTGAAGGATTTTTATGGGGAGCGGCTACAGCTGCATACCAGATTGAAGGCTCACCTTCAACAGACGACAGGGGGGAATCAATTTGGGATCGTTTTTCGCATACACCGGGCAATACTTGGAATGAAGAAAATGGCGATACAGCCTGCGAACATTACAGCCTCTACCGTGAAGATGTCAAACGAATGGCTGAGCTAGGATTGAATGCATATCGTTTTTCAATTTCATGGCCGCGTATCTTCCCCGCGGGGAAGGGTAAGCCTAACCTGAAAGGTTTAGATTTTTATCGAAGATTAATTGAAGAGCTTCATAAATACAGGATCAAACCTGCAGTAACTCTTTATCATTGGGACTTACCGCAAGCCCTGCAGGAACAGGGAGGTTGGGGAAGTCTTGACACGGCTAAGTATTTTAACCAATATGCTGCTTTTATATTTGAAAATCTTGATTTGCCTGTTGACCGGTGGATTACATTAAACGAACCCTGGGTTTCAGCATTCTTTGGCTACGCTATGGGAGTTCACGCCCCGGGTCTTAACGATTTTAATACTGCCCTGCGGGCTGCCCACAACCTGCTATTAGGCCATGGTATGGCCATCAGGTCTTTTCGCGATGTTAATCGCGAAAATGAACCAATTGGTATCACCTTAAACCTGAATCCTGTTCAACCTTTTTCTGACAGCAAAGCTGATCTGGCCCAGGCTGTAAGGACAGATGGGTTCATGAACCGCTGGTTTCTAGACCCTGTGTTCCGAGGCGCTTATCCGCAGGACATGGTTGAAATTTTTTCCCGTTCATATGATCTTTCATTTATTGAAGAAGAGGATTTGACGATTACAGCGGAACCGATCGATTTTCTTGGAATAAACAATTATACAAGGATTTTGGTTAAAGCTGGCAGTTCAGAAGACGACTTCATGGGCAACCCATATAACCCGCCTGAAGCTGAATATACTGAAATGGGCTGGGAAGTATATCCACGGGGTATTTTTGACCTCTTAGTTCGTGTACATCGCGACTACGGTCCTCTGCCGCTTTATATTACCGAAAACGGTGCTGCTTATGACGATAAATTGCAAAATGACGGCAGGGTCGATGATTCAGACCGGATAAACTATCTGCATGGTTACTTCCTTGAAGCCTGGAAAGCTCTGCAGGAAGGAGTTCCTCTCGCAGGGTACTTTGTATGGACCCTGATGGATAACTTTGAATGGAGCTTCGGATATAGCAAACGCTTTGGCTTGATCTATATTGATTATCCGACCCAGAAGCGTTACCTTAAGGACAGTGCTTATTGGTATAGAGATGTAATCAGCCGTAACGGCCTGGAGGTTAAAGGTGGGTCATAATAAAGTAGTCGCAAAAAAAATTACAAGAATACGCAGAGATGTTAAAGATGGAATAGAGGAATTTGATGATCAGGTAGCAGTAGAAGCCCCGGTAACAATTTTTTTAAACGGCAGTGAACTGGTGACCCTGCTTTGTACGCCG
>PWSG01000091.1 GCA_003564055.1 Syntrophomonadaceae bacterium | reverse complement strand
GCAATTGATTGGATCTACCTCAATGAATTGATGAAAACCGAAGATGCTATCGAGGGCCTGCAGGCATTTATGGAAAAGAGAAAACCTGTTTGGCGGGGAAAATAATAGTCTCAAAGGAGGGTTTGCCTCATGAGTGTACCGTCAAAAATTGAAACATGGCAGATGGTGGAACCTAAAAAGCTTGTTCGGACCCGTATAGATGTGCCGGAACTAAAGCCCGGAGAAGTCCTGGTCGAAGTTGCCGGTTGTGGAGTTTGCCACACTGATATCGGCTATTTTTATGATGGAGTTTCTACTGTAACGGATCCCCCGCTGACTTTGGGCCATGAAATAAGCGGGCAAATTGTGGCCGGTGATGAGAAATTGATTGGCAAGGAAGTTATTATCCCAGCGGTGATGCCCTGCAATAGTTGTGATATTTGTGCAGAAGGCCGCGGAAACCGCTGTCTAAAACAAAAAATGCCCGGTAACAGCATGGGTATTTATGGTGGCTTCGCCAGTCATATACCGGTGCCTGCTGATGATCTTTGTGTGATTGAAGATCGTAAAGGCATGGACTTGGAATATTTTTCGGTAGTGGCTGACGCGATTACTACTCCCTTTCAGGCGGCTAAAAGGGCGGATATTAAACCCGGCGACAGGGTAGTGGTTATCGGCGCAACAGGCGGCGTCGGTGTTTATGTGACCCAGATTGCCGCTGCCCTCGGGGCCGAAACTGTGATAGCTATTGACATAGTTGAAGAAAAATTAGAACGTTCATTAAAATTTGGCGCTACTTATACGATCAATGCTCTTGATAAGGAAGTAGGGGAAGTGCGGAACATTTACAGATCTTATTGCAAGGAAAACAAGCTGCCTGTTCACGGCTGGAAAATTTTCGAGTGCTCAGGGAACATAATTGGGCAGAAAATTGGGCTTGAGCTGCTTTCTTTCACCGGAAAGCTTTTAGTGGTTGGTTTTAACATGCAAAAGGTGGAGTACATGCTTTCCCGCTTGATGGCTTTTGATGCAGAAATTATCGGCACCTGGGGCTGCTTGCCAAAATATTATAAGGAAGTATTACAAATGGTCCTTGATGATAAATTACAGATCAAACCTTTCGTAGAACTGCGGCCCATGAGTCGGATCGAAGAATCCTTTGAACAATCACATGCCGGAAAACTGATGAAAAGAGTGGTGCTTACTCCTGATTTTTAGAAAAAAACATAATATCCGGGACTCTCAATCGAGGTATTCCTCACTTTGTATATTACCCGGAGAGTAAGTTACTCCCGCACAGAAGGTTATCCCCCTCCCCGCCTGAAGGTGAGGTCCGGGGTGGGGGTTTCTTCTTACCTCCTTTACCGGAGGGTCAGTTTAGGTGCGGGTGAAGAAAGTTTTGGGGGAGGCTGACACAGTGGAATATTTAATTATAGGAAACAGCGCTGCTGCGGTAGGAGCGATTGAGTCAATCCGCAGGGTTGATCAAAAAAGCAACCTTACGGTAGTCAGTAACGAAAAAGAGCATGTTTATTCCCGACCGCTCATAGCGCACTACCTGGCAGGAGAGGTTACCGAAGATCGCCTGCCTTATCGCCCGTTGGATTTTTACAACAAATATAATGTAAAAACATACCTCGGAGCAAGTGTATCAGAAGTGAATTCTTCATCTGCAAAGCTTTTCCTTGATGATGGCACTCAACTGGATTATGACTGCCTGCTGATGACGACCGGATCGAAAGTGAATGTTCCTCCATTACCAGGAAGTGATCTGGATGGTGTTGGTATTTTTCAGACTATCAGCGATGCAAAAAGAGTTCTGTCCAGGTTGGAAAAAGGAAGGAAGGCGGTTGTTATCGGAGCCGGCTTGATCGGCCTGCGAGCCGCATACGGGCTCCAGGAGGCCGGTGCTTCGGTAACGCTGATTGAATTAATGCCAAGAATTGCGAGCCGTGTTTTAGATGAAAAAAGCTCTCAGCTTGTTCAGGAAATCCTGGAAAAGGGAGGAATAAATGTTTTAACAGGTCGTTCGGTTAAGGAGATTACCGGGGACAAAAAAACAGGAGTAAAAGGAGTTACACTTGATACTGGTGAAAAAATTGATTGCGACATTGTAATTTTATCTACCGGGGTTGCACCAAATACTATGCTGGCCGAGAGCGCTTCCTTGAAAATTAACAGGGGCATTTTGGTGAATCGTTACTTCCAGACATCGGTCAGCAATATTTTTGCAGCCGGAGATGTTGCCGAAACTTTTGATATTCCCAGGGAAACTGGAATGGTTAATGCAAATTGGCCTAATGCTTATGAGCAGGGAAGGTACGCCGGCCTTTGTATGGCCGGGCAGATGCAGCAATATCCGGGTTCCCTTGGGATGAATTCAGTCTCATTTTTTAAAGTGCCGTTAATCTCTATGGGAATTTTTGACCCGGAATCAGAGGGTATTGAGGGTATGGAGATAAAAACAAGGGAAAACATGGGGAAAAATATTTATCAGAAACTGGTATTTAAAGATAACAGGTTGAAAGGCGCGGTTTTTGTCGGAGATCTTGGCTATGCCGGCGCAGTCAATGACTTGATCAGGGAACAAACTCTTGTTGGTATAATCAAGGATTCTATCTTAGAAGAAAAATACGAGTTATATGTTTTTATGCGTAAAAAAAGAGAAGCTGAAATGGAAGGGACTCAGATTGAGTGGCCGGAGACACATTCTTCAACCAAACGTTACGAAAAAAGCTTTAACGAAGAAACATGGACTGAAAGAGAGCGGGATAAAAGGGCCTGGCGGTAAATGGCCGGTCTGTTAAAGAGGTGAACACATTGGAAGATAAAAGGCCGCTTTGTGTAAATGCGATTGTAGACCTAACGGAAGAAACTGTAGATATTGTCGAAACTTCGGAAGAAATCATCAGAAATTTTGTTG
>PWSG01000247.1 GCA_003564055.1 Syntrophomonadaceae bacterium | reverse complement strand
GGTCTGACCGCCGCGGCGCTGTGGTGCTTCAGCCCCACGGTGCTGGCCCACGGGCAGATGATCACGCCGGACGTCGGCTCGGCGGCGGTGGGCGCGGCGGCCGGCTATCTCTTCTGGCGCTGGCTGCGCGCCCCGACGTTTTCGAGCGCGTTTGCCGCCGGCGTGGTGCTCGGGCTGGCCCAGCTGACGAAGTTCACCTGGGTGATCCTGTTCGGGCTCTGGCCGTTGCTGTGGTTGGTGTGGCGCGTCGCCGGGCATCGGGAGGACGCGGTTCCGCGCCCGGGAGCGACGCAGACGCATGGGGCCCTCCCGGACCGAGGCGGTCCGCGTTGGCGGCGCGAGGCGGAGCAGGTAGCTCTGATGCTGCTGCTGGCCGTGTATGTGATCAACCTGGGCTATGGCTTCGAGGGGACCGGGAGGCGGCTGGGGGACCTGCAGTTTGTCAGCCGCACCTTGCGCACGCGGCCGGGCGGTGAGGTGGCGGCTGGAACGCGCATCGGCAACCGGTTCGCAGGAACCCTGTGGGGAAGGATGCCGATCCCCGTGCCGGTGAACTATATCGCGGGCATCGATCGGCAGAAGTACGATTTCGAAGCCGGTTTCTGGTCGTATTTCCGCGGCCAGTGGCGGCGGGGCGGCTGGTGGTATTACTACCTGTACGGCCTGGCGATCAAGGAGCCGTTGGGAACGGGGCTGCTGGCGCTGCTGGCCGGGGCTGCCGGGGTTGCGCTCGGCGGCGGCGGGGCCGCCAGTTGGCGCGACGAACTGCTGCTCCTGACGCCGGTGGTCGCGGTGCTGGTGCTGGTCAGCTCGCAGACGGGTTTCAACCATCACCTGCGTTACGTGTTGCCGATGTACCCGCTGGCGTTCATCTGGATCAGCCGGGCGGCGCGTCGGGGCGTTCGCCGCGCGCCGGTCTATCGCCTGCTGGTGGTCGCGGCGCTGGCGTGGTCGGCGGGCAGCAGCCTGCGCCATTACCCGCACAGTTTGTCGTACTTCAACGAACTGGTGGGCGGTCCGCGCTATGGGCACGATCACCTGCTGGACAGCAACATCGACTGGGGGCAGGACCTGCTGCTGCTGAAGCGGTGGGTCGAGTGTCATCCGGAGGCGCAGCCGCTGGGCGTGGCGTACTCGCTCCCCTCGTCGATCATCAGCCTGGAGCAGGCGGGGCTCCCGGCGGTGAATGTACCTGCCGGACCACCCCACGACGGCCGCCTGGCGCCGGCGCCCGAACTGACCGGCCCGCTGCCCGGCTGGTATGCGATTTTCGTCCGCGAGCTTCGGGAGCGCCACGGCCGGTACGAGTATTTCCGCCGATTTGAGCCGGTGGCGACGATCGGATACACCGTCTACATTTACCGCATCACGGCGGACGAAGCGAATCGGGTCCGGCGCGAACTCGGGTTGCCGCCGATCCGGGCAGAGGAGGGATCATGACGGATGCAGTGAGGCGAGGGGATGCCGGCACGGCCGTGGCCGGTGCGCCGCGCGGGGCTGGTGGGATCGCCCGGGGGCGGGTGGGCTCGATGGGTTGGCGCCGCGTGCCCCGGGGGCTGGCTGCAGCGATGGTTGTCGCTCTTGTGCTGCGCGTGCCCTACTTGACCGAGCGCAGCATCTGGTACGATGAAGCGTCGTCTTGGCAGACGGCCAGCTTCGGCGTGGCCGGGATTATCGACAGCCTGCGTTTGAACGTGCATCTGCCGCTGTACTATTGGCTGCTTCGGGGCTGGATGGTCCTGTTCGGCGAATCCGTATTGGCCCTGCGCAGCCTGTCCGTCGGGCTGGGGCTGGTGACGGTCGCCGCCATGTATCTGGCCACCCGCGAGTGGCTGCG
Organism: Syntrophomonadaceae bacterium; assembly: GCA_003564055.1. Taxonomy (GTDB): domain Bacteria; phylum Bacillota; class Dethiobacteria; order DTU022; family DTU022; genus T3SED10-7. The sequence continues at coordinate 1,068 of PWSG01000247.1, read as the reverse complement.
CTGGTCGGCGGCGGGCGGCAGCGTGCGGAGCGATTTGCCGGCCGCGGCGGCCCTGCTGGTGGCGGTGAACGCCTTCCAGATCAACGCGGCGATCGAAGCGCGGATGTACGCGCTGGGGACGGCGCTGACGGCGCTCAGCGTGTGGGCCCTGTTGCGGGTGCTGCGGGCCCCGGACTCGTCCCGCCGGTGGACCGTCTATGCGGGGCTGTGCATCCTGCTGCTGTACACGCATCACTACGGCCTGTTCGTCGTGGCCAGCCAATGGATCTACCTGTTCGCTTACGCGCTGCTGCAGAGCGGCGGGCGTTGCCGGTGGCTGGGTCGATTGTCTGCCGCGTCGCTGGTGACCGGCGTGGCGTACGTGCCGGGGCTGTTGCTGTTGATCGGGCAATTCGGCCGCGTGCGCCAGGACTACTGGACGGCGCCGCTGAGCACGGGTTTGGTTGCGCGCACGTTCTGGGAGTTCCTGACGCCGGTGACGAGCGTTGCGGACCGGGAACTCTGGGGGCTGGTGGTGCTGGGCGGATTGGCGGGCGCGGCACTGCTGGTCGTTCGCCGGGCGGGCCGGGGGGAACTGCTGGTGCTGACGCTGGCCCTCGTCCCCATGCTGCTGGCGGCGGGGGTGACGCTGCTGATCACGCCGGTCTGGGAGGGCCGCTTTTTCCGCTTTTCGCAGTTGTTCTTCCTGCTGCTGCTGGCGCTGGCCGCGGGCTCCCCGGGGCGCCGCGCCGCCAGGCGTCTGGCGCTGGCCGGGCTGGTGGCGGCCATGTCGCTGGCCAGCCTCGATTTCTGGCACGCCCGGCAGATCCCGGCTCGGCCGGGCATGGCCGGGGCGGTGGAACGATTGAGGGACCTGCACAACGGCCGCGACCCGATCGTCTCCACCAGCAACATCCATTACTTCCCGGCCAAATACTATGCGGGCGGCGCGGCGACCGTGCGCTTGCTGCGCTCGGCCACCGAACCGTTCTGGGGCAACCACCTGATCCGCGCGGAGGACGTGGTGTCGGACGAGGAATTCCGCCGCTGGCTGGAAGACGGCCTGTGGTTGCTGAGCCATTCGGATGT
>PWSG01000030.1 GCA_003564055.1 Syntrophomonadaceae bacterium | reverse complement strand
TCGTTTCAATAACCTGGCTGAACGCCTAAATCTGTCAGAAAGAGAAAACCTGGTAGTTTCACTGCAGGCTGTTATGCGAGTTTTTGAAGAAATGGAGCAAGCAAGGGATCCTGCCAGTAACAACAGCTCCTTTAAAAAGGATACTTAAATTCCACAGAACCTGCCCCATTTGTGTAAGGTGAATAAATAAAAGCAGGCTAACCATGATTATGCACTCATATTACAGAACAATGCGGTGTCTTGTTACAGAGTTCAAAAAAATTGCAGCGAACTGCTCCAGTGTTTAATGCAGCTCTTTAATATTTCAAGGTGACTTAGCCAAAAGAGAAAGCGAGGAAACCCTGTAGATATGCCCCAAAGAATTGACCCCAAAATAACTGAGCCGCTCTGGAATATTCTGCTCACGTTTTTAAAAGTGGGCGCTTTTACTTTCGGGGGCGGTTACGCTATTTTACCTGTTATACAGCAGGAAGTGGTCGAAAGAAAAAAGTGGATCAGCCATGAAGAATTCTCCGACATCCTTGTTATTACACAGGGCATGCCCGGTCAGCTGGCCCTGAACAGTTCTATCCAGATTGGCATTCGTTTGCGAGGAATTCCCGGCGGCCTGATGGGAGCCCTGGGCGTTACCGCTCCATCGGTTATCATTCTTCTTGCCATCGCCGCTTACTTTTATCCACTTCTTCGTGACAATGATTATGTTCAGGCCATTTTTTACGGTATCAGGCCTGCGGTCGTTGCGTTAATTGCTGCTGCAGCAGTTAAAATGGGACGTGACATTTTACAAGGGTTTAGCGGGATTATCCTGTGTGCCATATTGCTCGCGTTTGCAATTATTACCCAGATCCACCCTATTATTGTTCTTGTGATCGGCGGGTTGGCCGGACTTATAGTTTACAGGGGGAAGCTTAGTTAATGGCAGCCATACTACTTTCATTATACTGGTCTTTTCTAAAAGTCGGACTTTTTACTATCGGCGGCGGCTACGCCATGATTCCACTAATGGAGGCTGAAGTAATAACAGTCCACGGCTGGCTAAGCTCTTCTGAATTTCTTGATATCATTGCCGTTGCAGAGATGACACCGGGACCGATTTCAATTAATGCCGCTACTTTTATAGGTTATACAATGGCCGGTGTTGCCGGTTCGCTTGTAGCCACTTTAGGGGTTATAAGCCCATCACTGGTTCTTTTACTGTTGTTATCGCGTGTTCTGATCAGGATAATTCAAAATCCCGGCGCTGCAAATTTTATTAAAGGTTTGCGTTCTGCCCTGGTCGCTTTAATCCTGCTTGCTTCTTTCACCCTGGGGCAAACTGCAGTTATTGACATACAGACAACCATGATATTTGGCCTTATTCTGGTTGCAAGCATTTTGCAACAGATCAGTCCTCTTTATTTTATTGCTGCCGGTGCTTTTCTCGGTATACTTTTATTTCCTTATTAACTGATATATGTTATAATAATATTTAACAAAAGACTCCGAGCCTCTTCACCTACTGCCCTTATAAAGGCTATGGTGGAAGGCCTGGGTTGGGGGAGAAATCCCCCCGCCTCCCGTGATTGGAAAGGAGACTATGCCTAGAGGCCGCGTTTTCTTGCAATTGGAGGCGCGGTTTTTGTTTTTAGTATCACAAGGTGAATTTTTTAGATGTGGTTGCTTAACCCTGTTCGCTTAAATGCAGCCAAGTGATGATGCAGATTAAGGATAGTGACTAATTAATTTCTCATTGGTTTCATCAGGTTTTCTAAACCTTTGAGACCCGAGTTCAATAAATTGAGGTGTGTTAATGAAGTTAATGAATGTTACCGATCCTGAAAAGGTTCTTGAAATAATTACCGATAATTTTTCAGCCCTGCCCGCTGAAACAATTTCCCTTGAAAACGCCGGAGGCCGCTGCCTGGCTGATGATGTAAAGGCTCCCGAAGATATTCCCGGTTTTAACCGCTCCACGGTAGATGGCTATGCTGTCCAGGCCAGGGATACCTTTGGGTCATCTGAAGAAGTCCCGGCTATGCTGGAGTGCATAGGAGAAGTGTTAATGGGACAGGAGGCTCCGCCAATAAAAAACGGCCAGTGCTGCCTCCTTCACACCGGTGGCATGCTGCCAAAAGGCGCTGATGCAGTTATCATGATTGAAGATACCGATACATCCGAAACCATGGTTCAGTGCTTTCGCCAGGTAGCTCCTGCCGAAAATATAATTCATCGCGGTGAAGACCTTAAAAAAGGAGAGTTTGCTCTGCCCAGGGGACATAAACTACGTGCTCCTGAGATAGGCTTGCTCGCTTCACTGGGTATCACTAAAGCAAGTGTACACCGCCAACCGTGTATCGGGTTTTTTTCCAGCGGCGATGAGCTCGCAGACTACAATAAAGCTAAACTCGAACCCGGGCAGATCAGGGACAGCAATGCCCCCGCCCTGCTTTACCTGGCCGGACAATGTGGTGCAGTGGTAAAAAGCGGCGGAATACTTCCCGATCGTTTTGAAACTTTTCTTGAAAAAAGCCGGGCCATGTTAGAAGAAACTGACATGCTTGTTTTTTCGGGCGGCAGTTCAGTTGGCAGCCGAGATTATACCGCCCTTACCATGCAGAAACTGGGCAGCCCGGGCATGCTGGTAGAGGGAATTTCAATTCAACCGGGGAAACCAACCCTGCTGGCTAACTGCGGAGGCAAACCTGTGCTCGGTCTGCCCGGTCACCCTGTATCGGCTTTAAATATTTTTGCCATCTTTGGAAAAGCTATTATCGATCGCTTAACGGGATGGGATAACCCCGGCTATTATCCAGCTGTTAAAGCTGTTTTAAGTCGTAATATTCCTTCTCGCTCGGGGCGAACGGATTATATAAGAGTTAAACTGAAAAAAACCACCGATGGCATGGAAGCCGTTCCTGTTTTTGGC
>PWSG01000143.1 GCA_003564055.1 Syntrophomonadaceae bacterium | reverse complement strand
GGGGCCGATTGGTTGGTTCCATAGCCGATATGACGGTGTTTAGTTTTCACCCGGTTAAGCATATTACGACCGGGGAAGGTGGAGCGGTTACCACCTCCGACCAGGAATTATATTTTAAAATGCGCAGTTTCCGCAGTCACGGTATGGTCCGCGAACCGGATCGTTTTACAGCTGCTTCAGAAGAAGAAATGAACCGCGGACCCTGGTATCATGAACAGCAGGAACTTGGCTATAACTATCGCCTGCCTGATATCAACTGTGCTCTCGGCTTAAGCCAGCTCAAGCGGGTGGACGGCTACCTGGAGCGGAGAAGGGCTATTGCTGCCAGGTACAATGAAGCTTTCCAGGGTAATGACCGGTTAATAACACCATCTGAAATGCAGGGCAGGGCAACCCTGGCCGAAGCAGCCTGGCATCTCTATATCCTGCGTTTTGCCGGCGAAAAGCCGCCGCGCCGCTGTATCGTAGATAAGTTAAAAGCAGCAGGGATTGGCACCCAGGTTCACTATATTCCCGTTTACTTACATCCTTATTACCGTAAGCTGGGTTACAAGTTAGGTTTATGCCCAAAGGCAGAAGATTATTACAGCCGGGCTTTAAGCATTCCGCTTTATCCGGCCATGAATGATGATGATGTGGAGCGGGTGATCAAGTCTGTCTTGATTGCAGTTGAGGCATGCTGCTAATCAGATTAAGGGCTTGTTAAAAACTTAATGTTGTTCGTAGTAATAAGATCGAGGAGAGGATTGTAAACTTTGACATATAAAAACGGTGCAAAACCTTTTTTATACCTGCCTATTGAGGTTAAGGCCAGGGAATATAAATCAAAGCTTCTGTTTTCCTGCTTTGCCGCCAGGAAAGGGTTTAACATTGTGCTGGGAAATCGAAAGCGGTTACAAGCTTTACTGAGCGATCTTCCCCGGGGTATTTTTATTGAAAAAGGCCTTGAATCATACGGCAAAACAAGAGCAATCAGTAATTATATCAAGAAAGGTCACAAAGTAGTGGCCTGGGATGAAGAAGGCCTGGTCTATATTACGGGGGATATTTACAGAAAAAAGCGGGTAAATATTAAAGCCTTTGAAATGCTCGAGGCCTTTTTTGCCTGGGGTGATGAGCAGAAAAAGCTTATCCTGGAAAAATTGAAAGAACACAACCTGGATGATTCAATTGTTAAAGTAACCGGAAACCCAAGGGTAGATCTGATTAACACAGATTTCAAAAGAGTTTTTGCCAGAGATAGCAGGGCATTGAGAGAGAAATATGGTCCTTTTATTTTGATTAATACGAACCATACTATAGTTAATCCATTCATCGGCAAAGAGCAGTTAATGAATAACCTGGAAGAGTGGGGCTATCTGGAATCAGAAGAAGATAAAAAAAGGTTTGCCGAGATAGAGGCGAACATTTTTGGGGTTTATCAGCATTTTATCGAAATGCTGCCCATCCTGAGTACAAATTTTAAAGATCATAAGATAATAGTCAGGCCTCACCCGGCTGAATCTCATGAGTCCTGGCGGGAAGTCGCTTCCAAATTTAATAATGTGCTGGTAGTTAATGATGGCGATAATGTATTACCCTGGGTCATGGCTGCTGATGCCTTAATCCATAATAGATGCACAACCGGCATTGAGTCTTACCTGCTTGGAAAAATTTCCATTGCCTACTGCCCGATCGAGGCAAAGGAATTCATAGATAATCTGCCTAACCAGCTTAGCACAAAAGTGTTCACACTAGATGAACTGGTTGCTGCCTTGCAGGGACTTATAAATGGTGAGACTCCGCTTAAAAGTGATCAGGATATGATGCAGCAAGTTATAACAAAGCATATTTATAATGCTAATGGCTCCTTGGCCAGTGAACCGATCATAGAAGAATTAAAAAAAATAGACATATCGCCACAACGTTTTAGCATGGGCAGTTACTATTTTAAGCGTTATTTACGGATAATACTGCAGCCGGCAAAAAGGTTGGTCAAAAAGCTAATTAGCGGCCAGGCGGGCAGCCCTGTAAATGAATCTTATATCAAGCATAAGTTCCAGGATTTGACCGAAGGAGAAATTGAAGCTGATATTGCGGAATTAGCTGCAGTTGATCCATCATTGAAAGGGATTAGAGTAAAGGCGCTGGGGGATCAGTGTTTTTACCTGTCCGGCGATTAAACTATTATCTAGCGGGGATAGTGATTATTATCAACTTGATCATACTGGCGGCAGGAAAAGGGACGAGATTAGGCAAGTTAACCGAAAATGTTCCTAAGCCCTTATTGACACTAAAAGATGGCAATACTATTCTTGATAAGCATTTAGCCAGCGCCGCCAAGGTGGGTTGCTTTAATAATATTTACCTGGTGACCGGTTATAATGCTGATGCTTTTGACCGGTACCTGCAGGAACATGGGGGCGTAAATAAGCTTGAGACAATATTTAACCCTCAATATGGCACCTACGGTCCGCTTGTTTCGCTTTGGGCTGCAAGGCAAAAGATGCTGGAAGAAGATTTTGTGATTGTTAACGGGGACACAATTTACAGGCATACCGTCTTTGAAAAGTTAAACCTAGCCGGGAGGGATCATATTACCCTGGCTATTAGCAACAAAGATAATATCGAAAAAGATGATATGAAAGTGGTTTTAGACCGGGAAAACTATCTGGTTGAGGTTAGTAAGGTAAATGATCATGCCAGACTGGTCTCTGCCGGAGCAGCCCTGGTTGCCGGGGCAAAGCATAGGCGAATATTTGTTGATAAGCTGCACCAGGTGATTAGCGAGGACGGATTCCTGGCCAGGAAAGGCTTCTGGCACGAGATTTTTAATCTTTTGGTCGGGGACAGTGAACAGGTTAATAGTACTTTAATTGGCCTGGATCAATGGAAAGAAATTGATACAATTGAGGACTTGAATAATACCGCATTTT
>PWSG01000067.1 GCA_003564055.1 Syntrophomonadaceae bacterium | reverse complement strand
TAGAAGCCTTGATGGTATCCAGACCAGGCACCCTGGATGCAGCTGTGATAAGAATCAAAGAGACAGGTGAAGAAATATCAGTTGTATCCTTATATTTATTCTGGACTAGCCCGATAAGTCAGACCGATTCGAGTTGGATTTTTGCCGATGCTTCTGCTCATCGCCTTGTTTCAGATCTGAGCGGCCTGATCGGACAACAAGGTGGACACAAAATTATTGCCGCAGGAGATTTGAATATTCTATATGGATATGGAGAATATAAGAGTAAATACTGGGGCAATCGTTACAATACAGTATTTGACCGGATGGATGCCTTGGGATTAAGGTTTGTTGGGCCTCAGGCCCCAGATGGGGGCAGGCAGGCTGAGCCCTGGCCTGAAGAACTGCCGGAGGGAAGCCTCAATGTGCCGACCTTTTACACAAACCGGCAGTCACCGGCAACAGCAACTAGACAGCTGGATTTTGTCTTTGCTTCCGAGAGTATTGCCGACCGGGTTAAAGTGAAAGCATTAAACAGCGTGGAAGAGTGGGGTCCGAGCGACCACTGCCGGATAATGATTGAAGTGGCAATCTGAAATGTGAATAAGAAAATTGATTAATTAGGTAAGAATAGTCGAGGTGCTTTTTTATGTCCAGGAAGAAAACAGGTAATAATAGTTTCTTTGAGGCCTTAGCAGGCCTGACAATTATTGGTTTGGCGATGTTGTGGCTTACCACGTCTGATTTTGTATTAACTATCAAAGCTTTATTTCTTGTCATAGTTTTATTATTCTGTGTTGTTTTATTCTTATATCTTCGAAGGTGGAGGATGCTTTTATCAAGCAGTATTGCAGAAAAAGATAAGATGAACGGAACTATGTTTGAACTGTTACTACTGGAGACTTTTCGCAGATAAGGATATAGGGGAAAAACTACACAGGAGTATGGTGATTATGGCGCTGACCTACTTTTAGTGAAAGACAATGTGAAGTATGTTGTACAGGCTAAAAGATGGAACCAAAAAATTGGTGTAAAAGCAATTCAGGAAATAGTAGCAGCAATAAAGCATTATAAAGCGGACAAGGGAATGGTCATCACTAATAACTATTTTACTAAGAATGCCGAGAATTTAGCGCGAACAAATGAAGTTGAGTTGTGGGATCGGAATAAACTTATATCTTTTATGAGCCAGGTAAGGGGTCAAGGTCTAGTTAATTCGCTTACTGTAGAAGAGCCAATTGAAAAAGGACGGGAATCGTGTCCCCGATGTAGTAATAAATTGGTTGTTAGAAGTGGCTCAAGAGGTAAGTTCATGGGTTGTAGCAGTTTTCCCAAGTGTCGTTATACAGCTGATTATAGAGAATCAGTATTATAAAAGCTAATGATGCGCTGTATAAGTTTAATTAATGACTGGCTTCCAATGCTGACGAATTATTGTTGTAGTAAATCTTAGCATAAAAAGGAGTTGGCCGGGCAGGCGGAAGGAAGTAGGCTGACGGTTACCAATTTTCACGATCTGCTGATGCAGCTGCTGGAAGATAAGGGCCAGGCTCCGGCCGTGCCGGAGGGGCAGGCGGCAAGGGGGCATTTTTTCCGAGAGGAACTGCCCGATCTTGCTTTTGGCCTTGTCAGCACCCTTGCCGAAGAGGAGAAGTATGACGCCCTGGTTGTCGATGAAGGACAGGATTTCCGGGAAGAGTGGTTTCTGATTTTACAGGAGATGCTCAGGGACGGGGAAGGCGGCGAGTACTATATCTTTGCCGATCCCTGCCAGGCTATCTTTAATACTGGGACCGATGCGCTGGCTTCTTTCGAGGTTTCCCGGCACCGTCTGACCCAAAACTTGAGGAATAGCGAACTGATTAACGACTGGCTGGGCAGCCTGGTGGAGGGCGGCGAACTGCGCTGCACCAGCCGGGGTGGTTTCCCGGTCGGCTTTTTCCCCTGGCAGCGGGCGGAGCCGGGGTCAGGCAAAAGGGTGACCCCGCCCCGCCTGCCAACGCGTTTAAGTTTTTCACGATCAAGTCTTTCAAGGGCTTGGAGGCCGATATTGTTTTTCTGACCGGCATCAGGTCGGGCAGTAAGGCCTGCACCGTGGAAGACATTTACGTGGGCAGCTCCCGGGCGCGGTTTTTATTGTATATTTTTCACGAGGCGGGGTATCGGTTTTAAATCTCTACCCGTTGATGGCGCCAATCATCTCGGGATAGGAGTGTTGTTGCTTCTTCTCAAAAGCTGAAACATACTGGTTGATCATGTTGCTTCGCATTGAAAGGTATATATTGGCAATTATTTAGAAATTATTAGCTTGATATTAATTCGTTTTAAGCTTAATGATATTTCCTGCCAAGGGTTCAAATAAATCAGGATAATGGTTTGCTCTTGCCCTGATTTGATTATACTGAGCCTTATCACCATTTTTCTTGTAATATAAGCCCCGCTTGTAGATTTCATCAGCTAGTTCTGCAGCATGCAACTTTTTGTCTTCCTGTTCCATCAGAACAATTTTCATTGCTTCTTGAAGGGTATGTTGAGATCTTTTCAAGTTTGAGGTATTTCCTAATAGGTTTATGCCTTCGGTATATTTCAGAATGATATAAGCTGGTTGGTTTTCTTTTAATAATACTCCGTGCCCGTTTTTCTCAACAACTTGCAAAACTGAGCTTAAATCTGTTTTTAGTTTTTCAAAAGGTTTTAAGCTATCAAGAGATATTTCCATTTGTATTCACCTCATGCTAAGAATAACATACTATTTCATACAATACAACAAACAGGATCATATCTTTATGCTAATATATGAGCTGACTTAATAGAGCCAAGTAGAAAATTTTAAAAACAAGAATTGCAATTAATGCTTGACAACTTTAATGAATCATTTTATAATTGTATAAGCCCAGTATGCGTATTGTATTAAGTATATATATGAATTTTATGCGAGTTGGTTTCTGTTTT
>PWSG01000016.1 GCA_003564055.1 Syntrophomonadaceae bacterium | reverse complement strand
GAATCAGTGGGGTTACTTATGAAGATATTGCTTATGCTCGGGAGATCGGATATACGATTAAACTTCTGGCAATTGGGGAAAAACTGCAAAATGGGCTTGCTTTACGTGTTCACCCTACCCTGGTGCCTGATGATCACCCTTTGGCATCAGTTTTAAACGAGTTTAATGCTATTTATATAGAGGGCGATGCCGTTGGAGAAATTATGTTTTACGGTCGAGGGGCCGGGGCCATGCCCACAGCCACTGCGGTGCTGGCCGATGTGGCAGAAGCGGCCCGCTGTATTATTTCTAAGTGTGCGGGTGGGATAATGGAAAAGACATTGCGGAAAGTTGCTTTTATTCCAATTAAAGAGCTTAACAATCGTTTTTATCTGCGCTTTCTTGCCGATGACAGGCCCGGTGTTTTTGCCTCCCTGGCTAATGCTTTTGGCGACGAAGAGGTTAGTCTTGACATGGTTATTCAAAAACGCAGTATCGGTAGTATAGCGGAGATTGTACTGGTAACCCATGAAGTCCGGGAAGAGTTTTTTCAAAGAGCATTGCATAAAGTAATGGAACTTCCGGCTATTAAACCCAACCCGAGTATGATTCGTTTGCTGGGGTAAATTGCAAGCTGCAAGCTGCAGAAAGGCGCAGAAGATGATCCATTCATACCTTTCTGCCCGGCCGGCCTGGGCGGAAATAAACCTGGACCATATAGCTCATAATGTTAGTCAATTCAGGCAGCAGATTGGGCCTATGACTCAAATTATGGCTGTTGTTAAGGCTGACGGATATGGCCATGGAGCTGTAAAGGTAGCCGAAAAAGCCCTGCAATCGGGAGCCTCAAGCCTTGCTGTTGCTTTTGTCGAAGAAGCAATCGATTTGCGGATGGCAGGAATTGATGCGCCTATTCTTTTGCTCGGTTATACTGATCCGGCTCATTTTCCAAACCTTGTCCACTATAAACTTACTCCTACAGTTTTTGGTCTTGATACAGCTTTAAAGCTTTCTGCGCTGGCAGTGGAAAATAACATTATTATACCCCTTCACCTGAAAGTAGATACCGGAATGGGCAGGATAGGCCTTCTCCCGGATGAGGCAAGTGAGGTTGCAGCCCGGACAACCCGCCTGCCGGGTTTAAAAATCGAAGGAGTCTTTACTCACCTTGCTGCTGCTGAAGATAGTGATGAAACATACACAAATGAGCAATTGCTCTTATTTGAAAGGATTATTGAAACCTGCAGGGAAAGGGGAGTTGCTTTTCCCCTGGTCCATGCTGCCAATAGCGCTGCGGCAATTAACCATTTTTCTGCTCACTATAATCTGGTTCGCCTGGGGCTTGCCATGTACGGCTGCTATCCTTCCAGTGAACTGCGGAACAAAGGCATAAATCTCTTAACTGCTCTTACATTTAAAAGCAGGATCGTTTTGGTCAAAAAAGTCCCTGCCGGCACTGCAATTAGTTATGGATGTACCTTTCGAACCGATAAAGATTCCCTTATTGCCACTATACCGGTTGGTTATGCAGATGGTTACAGCAGGCTTCTTTCGAATAAAGGCTCTGTTTTAATCCGCGGCTGTCGCGCACCGGTGGTTGGTACTGTTTGTATGGATCACTTAATGGTTGATGTCAGTCATATTCCTGCTGTTCGTTTAAATGATGAGGTGGTTTTGTACGGGAGACAGGGAGAAAATGAGTTTACAATTGAAGAAGCAGCAGAAAAGGTTGGTACTATAAATTACGAACTGCTTTGTGCTATAGGTAAAAGAGTGCCCCGTTATTATTTTCAGGATGGCAAGCTTTCTTCAGTTAAGGATTTTGTTCGTGGCGCTAATTGTTTTCATGGATAGATGAAAGATCAATATTATAGTTAAACCAAAGCTTGTTTTCCATCAGGTCCGCTATTTGGTGTGCCAGGGAAGAGGGTTTAACAATTGAGCGGGTATGGAGCAATAAAGCTCCGCAGAGGGAGGCAGCAAATTTCTCTCGAAAGTTTTTCCTGAATAAATAGTTGTAGGTATTTGAAGCTTCAATACCATTTTTCTCGGCTGCTATTACAGCCTGAACTGCAAGGATAGCGCTTTTAAAGGAGTTGTAGAGTCCTTCTCCTGAAAACGGGTCGACCAAGCCTGCCGCATCTCCAATTAAAAGCAGGTTGCCTGTTGCAGGTTTTTGCAGGGGACCGAGAAAAGGCAGCGGCCAAAATAATGGGGTTGAGTGATCATATTGATTGTGAAAAAGCTTGCGCTTAGCTTTTAGAAGCATGTTCCTGCCAAATAGTCCGCCTACTCCGTGGTTCGTCCAATCCGGTCCGCTGAAAGACCAGCCCATTCCCCCGAGAAAAGGAAGTGGATAAAACTTGGCTGTGCTAGTATCTGCCACTTTTGGTTTTGTTTTAACAATCTGCGACAGGCCCCACCCTTTTATTCCTTCCCCGGGTTTTCTAAGGCCGGCAAGCAGGGCTGTATTGCCCATTGCCCCGTCTGCGCCCATCAAATAACGGACTTTTAAAGTTTTACCTTCAGTCTTCTCGCTTTCCAACAGGTAATAACTTTTTGCCCGGGTTTCGTTTTCCCCTGTGATGTTTATTGCTTTTAGTGCTTCTTTTTCCCTCAGTATTGCCCCCTTGCTGCAAGCATATTCAGCCATTAGTTGATCAAACTTTTCTCTTTTAATAACCAGTCCCAGGGGTTTTTTGCTGTTGTCAATATAATAAAAGTTCCTTTTTTTAATTAATGAAACCTGGTAAACTGTTCCTGCCTGCAGAGAAGAAAGGCTTAAATCCTCCGGAAGCAGGTCAATACTGCGGGTGGAAAGGAAACCACCGCATATTTTCGGGCGGGGGTGCTTTTTACTTTCAAGGATGACAGTTGACAGTCCCGCTTCTGCAGCAAGGCTGGCAGCAAGCGCCCCGGAAGGCCCGCAGCCGATTACTGCCAGATCAAAAACAATCTCTCTTTGGGGCTCTTTTCCGGCTTTGAGTTTTTTTGATCTTTCCAATTATTTTACTGTCACCTTTCTTTTTTTATGTATGGAGGGTCTTTATTAAATTTTTTAAAACGTTTTTTCTTATTAACTACTGATATGGAAGTGCATGTCAACCCCTTAGTTTACAACGGTGGCTTTTAAAGCTTTTCCAGATCAAGAGCTATAGTTTTACAGCCTTGCTGTCTTTAGAAAACAAAAACTACGGTCAGCAGAAGCCCCGGCGCGACCCTTAGGCGCCATGGGGACCGTGGAAGAACCGTCCCCTGGGGCTTAAAAGCCTCTTTTACTTATGCTGCGGGTATTTGTTCGCTTTTGTTTCGGCAAGATTTTCCTCGATTATAGCACAGGCAGGGAAATAAAGTGATACCCTGCAGATTCGTATAATCAGTATTGAAAAGTAACTAAAAGAAGCAGCTGGTAGCCTTGACTGAGCCTGACAGATAGATTAAAATTAGCGTGTGATACTTAAACTGGCAAAAAAAAGCGCAGCTATAAAAAGGTGTCAGAAAAAGGGCCTGATAAAAGATTTCTTGTTACGCCCGCTGGACATTTTATATCTACAGGGACCGGCTCAGGGAAGCCGGTTTGTTATTTTAAACAGTTATTCTAGAATGTGAGGTTATAAAGATGGCTGTCGATTTTAAAAAAGAAGTTGAATACGTAGCCCGCCTTGCCCGCCTTACTCTTAATCCGGAAGAAAAAGAACGCATGGCAGGACAGTTAAGCGATATTTTAGATACTGCCAGGCGTATCCAGGAGCTTGATACAGAGTCTGTAGAGCCGACCTCTCATGTCATTGATCTGCCGGCGCTGCTGCGCGAAGATCTAACAACTCCTTCTTTAACCCTGAACAGGGTATTGCAAAATGCTCCCCAACGCCAGAAAGACTTTTTTCGGGTTCCAAGCATTGCGGGGAGAATACCTGAAGAAGTTGAAGGGTAGAAAGTGAGAAAAAGCTTACTGGCTGCTATTGTCAAAAAAAGGAGTTTGAAATGAAACTATACGAATATACAGCAGCAAATCTCAGTAAGCTGCTTCGAAAAAAAGAAGTTAGTTCAGTTGAAGTTGTGCAGAGCTTTCTGGATCGCATAGAACTCGTTGAACCTTATGTGAAATCGTTTATCACTCATACCCCGGCAATGGCCCTTGATATGGCCAGTTCTGTCGACAGAAAAAGGTCAAAAGGTGAAAAACTGCATCCCCTGGCCGGGGTTCCTATTGCCGTGAAAGATAATATAAGCACCCAGGGTTTGCGAACAACATGTGCTTCTAGAATTTTAGAAAACTATATACCTCCTTATGATGCTACGGTTGTCAAAACCATTAAACAGCTTGGAATGCCCCTGCTGGGAAAAACTAATATGGATGAGTTCGCAATGGGTTCTTCCACAGAAAACTCCGCTTTTTATCCAACTTGCAACCCCTGGAATTTTGAAAGAGTCCCCGGTGGTTCCAGTGGTGGTTCCGCTGCAGCAGTGTCCACGGGTATGGCTCCCCTGGCCCTTGGGTCCGATACGGGTGGTTCAATTCGGCAGCCGGCTTCACATTGCGGTCTGACCGGCCTGCGGCCCACCTATGGCCGAGTGTCCCGTTATGGGCTGATTGCTTTTGCATCGTCGCTTGATCAGATCGGGCCGCTTTCCCTGACAGCCCGGGACAGCGCTATGCTGATGAATGTTATTTCAGGTTACGATACACTTGATTCAACCGCTCTTCCCGAAGCAGTACCTGATTACACAGCCTGTCTTGAAGAAGGTGTGAACAAATTAAAGATAGGTGTTATAAAACAGAATGTCTCAGAAGGTTTCGACCCGGAGATAACCGCAGCCGTGATGAAAGCTGTAGCACTGCTTAAAGATGACGGGGCTGAAGTTGACGAGGTTTCACTGCCCCTTACAGATTACGGTCTTGGGGCCTATTATTTGATTGCCCCTTCCGAAGCCAGTTCAAACCTGGGCCGCTATGACGGTGTCCGCTATGGCTTTAATGCCGGTGGAAATAATATTGAAGCTATGTTCAGCGCTACCAGGGGAAGGGCTTTCGGCCCTGAAGTTAAACGTAGAATTATGATCGGTACTTACGCTTTAAGCGCCGGTTATTATGATGCTTATTATCTGCAGGCCATGAAAGTAAGGACCCTTATTCGCCGTGATTATGAAAAAGCATTTAAACGTTTTGATGTCCTGGTCGGTGCAACTACGCCTACTCCGGCATTTAAGATTGGTGAAAAAACAGATGATCCCCTGCAGATGTACCTGTCGGATATATGTAACATAACTGATTCTCTGGCCGGGGTGCCATCCCTTTCCGTGCCCTGCGGCATCAATTCCGTGGGTCTGCCTATGGGCATGCAGTTGACAGCTCCTCCGTTTAGTGAAGGATTATTGTTAAAGGTAGCCGCATTCCTGGAGCAGAAGCGAACATATTTTCCGCTGCGCCCACGGGTTAAGCTCCCTCAGGGAGGAGATTTTTAAATGAAATATGAAGTTGTTATCGGTCTGGAAATTCACCTGGAGCTTAAAACACGCTCTAAGCTGTTTTGCGGCTGCAGCACCATTTTCGGAAAAGAGCCTAATACCAATTGCTGTCCGGTTTGTCTCGGCCTGCCCGGCAGCCTGCCTGTTTTTAACCGCAGGGCAATTGAGCTGGCCGTTACCGCGGCTGTGGCCCTGAACAGCAGTGTGCAGCTAAAAAGCCGGTTTGATCGCAAAAACTATTTTTACCCCGATTTGCCAAAAGCTTACCAGGTATCGCAGTATGATCAACCCCTGGCCAGGGGAGGATATCTCCGGGTTGAGCTTGACGGCAGCAGCCGTAACGTAAAACTAGAGAGAATACATTTGGAAGAAGAAGCCGGCAAACTTGTCCACTCTGGTGAATCGATTATGGGTTCTGATTATTCACTGGTCGATTATAATCGGGCTGGGATACCTCTGCTTGAAATAGTTACCTCACCAGATATAACTTCCGGTCGTGAAGCGCGTGTTTTACTCGAAGAGTTGCGTTCAGTACTCCTTTATTCTGGTGCTTCCGACTGCAGAATGGAAGAAGGTTCTCTGCGCTGCGACGCGAATATTTCGCTGCGCCCGCCTGGTTCAGAAATGCTTGGGACCAAGACTGAAGTAAAAAATATGAATTCTTTCCGGGCTGTTGAACTGGCTCTGAATTATGAAGCAGGAAGGCAGGAAGAAATCCTGGCAGCAGGCGGGGCCATAGCCCAGGAAACCTGTCACTGGGATGAAGAGAAAAAAGAGACTATACCCCTGCGCAGTAAAGAAGGCTCATCGGATTACCGTTATTTTCCGGAACCCGATCTGCTGCCCCTGGTTTTGGAAGAAGCTTTTATAAAAGAAATATCTGCTGCGCTTCCCGAGCTTCCTGCTGCCCGTCGCGAACGCTTTAAAAAACAGTACAATCTGCACAGCAGTGAAGCGATTCTGTTTACCGTAAATCGCTCCCTCGGAGATTTTTTTGAAGCGGCAGCAGGAAAATACAGTGATTACAATAACCTTGCCAAGTGGGTCCAGGGAGATTTGCTTTACTATTTGCGTGAAAGTGGTAAAACTGCTGAAGAAATTGATCCGCAAAAAATTGTTGAACTGCTTATTATGCTTGATCAGGGGCAAATTAACCGCCCTGTTGCCAAAGATCTGCTTAACGAGATGGTTTTAAAAGGGACAAGCCCGCAGAAAATGGTTCGTGATAAAGGTTTGGAGCGCATCTCCGGTGATGAAAAACTCCTGCCCATAATAGAGAAAGTTATTGATGAAAACTCAGATGCGGTTGAAAATTACCGCCAGGGGAAAGATAAAGCCATTGCCTTTCTTGTGGGCAGGGTTATGGCCTTAACCCGCGGCAGGGCTGACCCTGGCGAGGTAAATAAAATGATAAAAGAGATAATCAGTCGAAGATAGGCGGTGCTGTTATGAATACAAATAAAAGTGTTGTTGTGGTCGGAGCTCAGTGGGGTGATGAGGGGAAAGGTAAGGTTATCGATTTCCTGGCCAACCAGGCTGATGTCGTTTCGCGTTTTCAGGGTGGCAACAATGCCGGCCATACAGTAGTTTATGGAGCAAACATTTTTAAACTGCACCACGTGCCTTCCGGAATCCTCAATTCAGGAACGTTATGCCTGCTCGGCAACGGAATGGTTGTTGATCCACTGGTGCTGGTTGAAGAACTTGCCGCATTGGAAAAACGCGGCATTGACACATCAAATCTGCGTATTAGCGGCAAAGCACATCTGAACATGGCCTATCACAAGGATCTCGATAAAGCGAATGAAAGGTTGTTAGGCGAAAGAAAAATTGGCACCACAGGGCGCGGTATTGGTCCGGCTTATGCCGATAAGGTTATGCGTCGCGGAATAAGGGCTATTGACATGACGGGGTTTGAACGCTTTCGTGAAAGATTGGCCGAAATACTGCCCTTGCAAAATCGTATATTAAAAGAAATCTATAACCATAAAGGTTATGACATAAACGAATTATTAGAACTATACTGCCCCGCCCTGGAAAAGCTGGGACCTATGGTTACGGATGTTGCGCAGCTGTTAATCGAAAACTTGAAAAAAAGGAAAAAAGTTTTATTCGAAGGAGCACAGGGAGCCTTGCTTGATATTGACCACGGGACATATCCTTATGTCACCTCGTCATCTACAGTTGCAGCAGCTGCTGCAACAGGAAGTGGTTTAGGGCCGCAGTATCTTAACCAGGTTTTGGGAGTGATCAAGGCTTACACTACACGGGTAGGTGAGGGGCCGTTTCCCACGGAGGACCACTCCGAGGCCGGAGAGCAGCTCAGGGAGCGTGGCAATGAATTTGGGACAACTACGGGCCGCCCGCGCCGCTGTGGTTGGTTTGATTCTGTTATTGCCCGCTATGCGGTAATGGTAAACGGTCTTACCGGTCTTGCTTTAACCAAACTTGATGTGTTAAGCGGCATGGACGAGATTAAGATGGCCCTTTCGTACCGCTGCAGGGGTGAGGAAGTAAAAAACTTTCCGATCAGTATTGAAGAGTTAAAAGATTGCACGCCTGTATATGAAACATTCTCGGGTTGGGATGAAGATATTTCAAGAGTCCGCAGGTTCGATGACCTTCCCTTTGCAGCCAGGGTTTTTTTGGAAGCCCTGGAGGAAAACATCGGGGTTAAAATTGAGCTGGTTTCGGTTGGCCCCGACCGCTCACAAACGATTATTTATCAGGATTCAAAATTAGAATCCTGGATAGTTCCAGCTGAGTAAAAAAATATTACCGCAGGCAGGATTATTGATCATAATGGTCGAATGAATTAATTTGATTTACAATATTCACACTATAACTGGCTTTAAAAATAATTCAAATGGGGAGGAATAATATTTGCATAGTTTTAAAGTTGCAGTGAAAATAATAATCAGCTTTCTTTTTTCACTGGTCGTGCTTCTAACTTACCTGACCGTATCATTATTCGGGGTTCAGGCCCGGGACACGGTGCGTTTAATAGTTACTGAAGCTACAGGCTTGCAGAGAGAAATGGTTGTTTTTAATGCCAACCTGCAGCCGATGGTTATTCATAACGTATTTTGGCTTTGTCTTGCTTCATTTGGGTTTATGCTTATTTTCCTTTACTTTATAGATCACAAGTTCAGGGATTTTCTCGGTCCCGGAATTCTTAGCCTGGTTATAACTGTTTTACTTGTTGTTTTAGTTACGTTGTCGACTGAGCACATCCTGCGCTTTGTCGGCCCATCAACCGACCTTTACATTGAAACTGCCATCAATCGCTTTTGGGAGGGTGTTGCCGGTATGACTGTGTTCGGCATCGCCCTAACGGTGCTTTCTTTAAAAGGCGATCAATTATTTAAAAGGATTAAGAAAGAGCAATAAAACACTTTATTTTTTATGTGTGTCGCAGCGGGGGCGATATAATCGCCCCTGAATTATTTTATTTAAGATAACTAATCAGCCTATTGTCCTTGTTGAATGATAAGCGGCGCCATGGAGTGGAGACAGTGGAACCGTTCACTGTGACTTTTATACCGATAAAAAGCTTTAAATGATTGCCGGGAAAGAACGAGGGCAAGGATATATAAAATTCAAACCTCAAAGTATAGGAGATGATAACTTTTGTCTCTGCTGCACACTGCTGACCTGCACCTTACAGAAAAAAATGAAGAACGCTGGGCGGCTCTTGATGAACTTGTCAACCTAGCATTACGGTACAAAGTATCGGCGCTTGTTATTTCAGGCGATCTTTTTGATCATCATACCGAAGCAGAAAGGTTAAGAAGCAGGCTGCGTTCGTCGCTTGGAGGCAAAAATTTCAAAACGGTTATTCTTCCGGGTAACCATGACCACAAGGTATATCGCAGTGGTCTTTATTTCGGAGATGATGTTTCAATTATAGCAAACTGGGAGGAACCCGTTTTTTTAAATGATCTGGTGATCTGGGGTTTGCCCTATGAACAGATCAGTGGAGAAAAGCTTGTCCGCCGCCTGCATGAAATTGCTTCCCGCATGAAACCCGATCAGAAAAATTACCTTTTATTCCACGGCGAGCTGCTTGATGCCTATTTTTCTGATCAGGATATGGGTGATGAGGGAAATCTGCGCTATATGCCGGTTAGGCTGTCCTATTTCGAAGCTATGCCTGTTAAGAGTGTTTTAGCAGGTCACTTCCATTCTCGTTATGCCAGCTGGAGACTGCCCGGCGGAGGGTTTTTTATCTATCCGGGTTCCCCGGTTGCTGTAACCAGGCGGGAGGCGGGGATCAGGAAAGCAAACCTGGTCAATTCGGGCGAGGATCCGGTTGAAATTTCACTTGATACCTCTCACTACGAAGAACTGATTATAGATCTTGATCCTTTCAGCCAGAAAGACCCCCTGGAAATTCTTGATAACAAACTGGAGAACACACATCCCAGGGCAAAAATATTTTTAACCGTACAGGGGCTTTTCAACAGCTCTGCGGTCGGCCTGACTGAAAAAAAACTGGTTGAAGAGATAAGAAAGAGGGTTGAAGGGCGTTTTGCTGCTGAGCCTTCCATCATGTTTTCAGATGTTCAACATATTCTGGAAAATGATTTGTTCAGGCGTTTTAAATATAAACTTGATGAAACTGATTGTTCCTATGAACAAAGAGAAAAGGTTTTAGAGATGTTGATTGGCGCTTTCAGGATGGTGCAATTATGATATTAAAAGAATTTATGATCGGGCGCTACGGGCCATTGTCAGGCAGCAGTCTTAAAAAGATAAGTGCTTTTACCTTGTTTTTTGGCCCTAATGAAGAAGGTAAAACCTTAACTATAGACGCCCTGCTCAGAATGATGATGGGAAAAGGAGTTAAAATTTATAGAGATATTAAAAGGGTCGATGAAAACCCCGAAGGATACCTGATCATTGAAGATAATAATAGAAAGAATATCAAGCTTCCCGAAGCGGGAACCTTTGAAGACTTATTTGGCATTAGCCCCACAGAATTCGCAAATATTTTTGTTATTCGTGACAGCGATTCGTCAATAAGTGGTGAAGATAATTTTTACCGCCATATCACAAACCGTTTGACGGGACTGCGCACCGGTGAAATTGAAGAGCTTAAGCGAAAGGTTTGTGAAATTGGCGGGATTACACCCGGTGGCGACTTTCTAAATACGGCGCCTTTGAAACTTAAAGATAAGATTAAAAAGGGTCGCAGCCTGTATGAAAATATCGAACAGCTGCTTGTAGAAGTGCAGGAAGAAGGGTTCAGCAGTTTTGAAGAAGAGCTGGCCGATTTAAAAGAACAGAGGAATGCTGCCGTCAAGAAAATCAATCTTTACCAGGCTGCTCAAAACAGGGAGCTTTTTGAGAAAGGAAAAGAGGCTTTAAAAAAGCTTGGCAGCGCGATGGCTGAAAAGAAAAAATTAAAAAACTTCAGCCAGGGTGATTATGAAACATGGCGGCAGGTTGAATCAAACCTGGAACATTATCGCACTGATTTAGAAAAGCTCGAAAAAGAGATTGCAGCTCAAAAAAAAGGTCTGCATTCGGCGCGCACTAGCTTTAGCGAATCAAAAAGAACTTTTGAAACGGCCAACCATGAAAAAAATACTGCGGCGGAATTAATTGAGCCCGGTTTGGCCGAGTGCGAACGGGAAAAACTCGCCCTCCAACGCCAGGCTTTGTCCGCTAACTCCGCTTTTTATAAAATTACTGCAGCAGCTTCGGTTTTGATCTTGTTCTTAAGCCTTCTGGCTATAATCCTGCAGCCTACCTGGTGGTTGTTTCCTGTCCCTGTTAT
>PWSG01000308.1 GCA_003564055.1 Syntrophomonadaceae bacterium | reverse complement strand
TTCCAATTGCGCTATCTCGGAAATGGTATCCCTCATTTGCTCCTGAACGGCCGTAGTGTCCTCGCCCGCATCTTTTAGTTTCCGCGCTTCGAGTTGCAAATCGGCAAGTTTGTTTTGAGCGTTGGCAAGCGGCACGGTAGAATTTATCCGCGCTTGCATGATTTCTTTTTCAATTGCGGCGATTTGTCGGCCTGTATCGCGCCCCTCCTTTATTTTTTGGTTGATTTTATCCAAGCCCGATTCGATTTGATCGGATGTAAAACCCGTCGCGGCTTGAACCATTGCGCCTCTCATTCGTTTCGCGCTGTCGGTGATTTCTTTTTCGGTTTCAAGAATCGACTTGCTAACTTCGTCAACGTCGATGCCTTTCCCGATTAAGGGAATATCCGCAACGATTTGACGCACTTTATTGCCAAGAATTGAAAAACGCGCTGCAATGTAATCTGTGAATGCTTGGAAAAATTGCGGTACGGCTTTGACGCGATTCATAAGATTGTTGATAATCGCGTTGCCAAGGTCTATTACGGCTCCTTTCGGGTCTTCAAAAATACGTGTGAAAGCATCGACAGCGAAGTCTTGAACCAACCCCCACAACGCAGCAAATACGGCCTTAACTGGCTCCATTGCTCTTGCTAATGCGTCCGCGCCTTGTTGAGTGGATGTGAAGCCTCTAACCAACGCAGCCAATGCCCCAACGACAATGGTGATACCCGTTGCGGCCAATGCTGTGCTAAACGCCTTGGTTGATACCGTCGCGCTTTTAATGCCTTGGGTAACTCCGTCAAAAGCCTTTCGCGCCATGCCGATATTAACGCCCATGCCGCCGAAGTTGACGTTAAGCGCATCGGTGATGTTCGACAAGTTTTTAAACGCGCCGCCTAAACTCGCGCCCTCCTTCTTGACCTTATCAAGTGACTTCGCGGCCTTTTTCGCGCCTTGCTCAACTCCGCTTGCGTCCGCTTTTATGAATACCGTTGTGGTTGTGTCGCTCATTCTTCGTTGTTTTTATGCACTACCCATCCCATCCTCTCGGCCATCTGATTGCCCCATTCTCGTATGTCGTCAGCGTCGATGTCTACCCGATCAAAGAATGTGGTTACGATTTGCCGGGGTGACTTTATATCGGCACCGAGTGTGGTATACAGGGTCCATTTAAAGAGTGGTGAAGTAGTGGAAGTTGATAACCCTTCCCTTATGCCCAGGGCAGAAGAGCGTTTAGCCATTGAAGAGCCTTTTGTGGAGGCATCAGTATTTGTTCCCACAGAATACTTAGGAACGGTTATGGAACTATGCCAGGAGAAAAGAGGAGATTACCGGGATACAGAGTACATGGAATCGGGACGAGTCAGGCTTTCCTATTATTTGCCCCTGGCCGAAATTATTTATGATTTTTTCGACCTGCTCAAGTCCCGCACCCGGGGCTATGCTTCTCTCGATTACGTTATGCACGGTTACAGAGAATCTAACCTGGTGATGATGGATATCCTTGTAAACGCTGAGAAAGTAGATGCCCTATCCTTTATAATTCATCGAGATAAAGCTTACAAGCACGGCAGAGAAATGGTCGAAAAGCTCAAAGAAATTATTCCCAGGCAAATGTTTGACGTGCCAGTTCAGGCTGCTCTTGAAAATAATATTATTGCCCGGGAAACAATTAAAGCTATGCGCAAAAACGTTACAGAGAAGCTTTATGGTGGCGATATCACAAGGAAACGAAAACTTTTAGAGAAGCAGAAGGAAGGCAAAAAGAAGATGAAAAAAATTGGCCGGGTTGATATCCCCCAGGAAGCCTTTACCGCAGTGCTTAAAGTTAAATAGGTCTTGGCGCAGCTACTATGACTGATTATTAAAGTGTTAACCTATTCTTCGTCATGGCGTTTTGAGCTTTGAGAATCCTGGTATTCCAGGATTTGCATAAAGATATGAACCAGGTCAGGGTCAAATTGGGTTCCGGCATTTGTTCGTAATTCAGCTATCGCTGCTTCGTGAGACATGGCTTTACGGTAAGGGCGTTCATTTGTCATGGAATCATAAGCATCGGCAATAGCCAGGATGCGGCATTCAATAGGGATATTATTGCCCTGCAATTCCAGGGGATAGCCGGAACCATCCCAGTTTTCGTGGTGTTTAAAAATCAAATCGGCAATGCCTGACAAGTCTGCTGACAAAGATGCTATGCGGTAACCTTTTTCGGGGTGTTGTTTAATGATCTGCCACTCTTCA
The DNA here is from genome assembly GCA_003564055.1 of Syntrophomonadaceae bacterium. GTDB lineage: Bacteria > Bacillota > Dethiobacteria > DTU022 > DTU022 > T3SED10-7. The sequence continues at coordinate 716 of PWSG01000308.1, read as the reverse complement.
TCCGTCAGCCTCTCGTTTTTTAATAATATGCTATCGGGAATGCCTATTTTTCCCAGATCATGGTTTTGGGCCAAAAGCGTTAAATTAGAGAGGACTTTTTTTGGTAAATTTAATTTCTTTCCCAACTTTATGCAGAGTTCTTCCAACCTTCCGGTATGACCTTCGGTAATAAAATCACGCTCGCGTAAGGTAGTCATAAGCGACATGATAGCCTGCGATCTGGAATCAAATCCTTTATACATTTTATCGCGGTACATTAAGTCGTCAGCTTCTTTATATGTTTCATGAAGATCTGCATTTTTATCTTTTGCAGTAGCAAGACCCATTGACACGCCAAGCGGCATCTGGTCCTGTCTCTCAAGGTTATAGGCCTTGAGCTGCTCCTGGAAACGCTCTGTAATGTTTTCAGCAGCTTTAATGTCCGTTTGCGGCAACAAAGCCGTGAATTCGTCGCCCCCGATCCTGGCTAAAATATCGGAACTGCGTAATGTTTTTTTCAAAAGGTTCGCGCAGGCAATTAGCAATTGGTCGCCCCGTTGATGGCCAAACGTGTCGTTAACCAATTTCAAACCATCAAGGTCAACTGACAGTATCGAAACAGGGTATTCTCTGCTGTGATTAAGCCTCATCAGTTCGTTTTCAAAATAAGCACGGTTATATAATCCAGTTAACTGATCATGGAAGCTTAAATACTTAAGCTGCTCTTCATAGTTTTT
>PWSG01000118.1 GCA_003564055.1 Syntrophomonadaceae bacterium | reverse complement strand
TGTTCACTGTGATCAGGGTGGCTGACCATCGGCACCACTGTTGAAATCCGACCGTCTTTTATTGTTGAAGGAGACATAAAAATTGACAGGTAAGCGTTGCGGGTGAAATCGCCGCTTCCACCGATACCGTTTACAATATCCTTGCCGCAGATATGGGTTGAATTGGCATGGCCGTTTAAATCAAACTCCAGGGCCGTGTTTATAGCAATAACTCCGAGGCGACGAATAATACCGGGGTTGTTAGAAAACTCCTGCGGACGCAAAACGATCCGCGGTGTAAAAAAGTCCATATTGTTATATATACGCTGCAAATTGTCATCTGAAACCGTCAGACTGCAGGTACTGGCCCCTAAAAGATGCCCCTGTTCCATCAGTTCAACCAGTGAATCCTGGAATACTTCCGTGTACATATAAAAATCAGGCACATCGGGATCATCCCCTAAAAATGACATTACAGCGTTAGCAATATTGCCGACCCCTGCCTGCAGGGGCAAAAATTCATCAGGAATGCGTCCTGAGCGCATCTCGCCCAGCAAAAAATCCACCACCTGGTGGGCAATACGCCTGCTTATCTCGTCAGGTAGTTCCAACGGTCCAATTCCATCGGGCTCGTTATTGTCAATTACTGCAACAATTTTTTTTGGATCGACAGAAGCGTAAGGCAAACCGATTTTGCTCAGTGGATGGTAAATTGGAATCGGGCTGCGATGTGGAGGAGGCGGCATGATAGCAACATCGGCCATCTCGCTTAAGCGTACAGAATGATAGCGGTTCAGTTCAATGATTACTCTATCGGCGCTGCGTAAAAAGGTAGGTGAAGCGCCGATAGAGGTTGGCAGATAAACTCTTCCGTCAGAAGTTATCTCGGCCGCTTCAATTACAGCCCAATCAACATTACCGAGAAATCCGAACTGCACAGCCTGCGGAAGATGAGACAGGTGCATATCGTTAAATGCAATTTTTTGCTCGTTAATCTGCCTGCGCATCTCTTTTGATGATTGGTATGGAGCACGCCACGCCACAGCCTCTGCTTCAGCAAGCAAATCATCCAGCCTACCGGTGGAAGCCCCTGAAAGCACATTTATTTTGTATGGTTCTCCCCTGGCATGCAGTTCCCTGGCCTGCCTGGCCAGGGCGCGCGGAATCGCCTTCGAAGCTCCTGCGGCAGTAAAACCGCTGAAAGCAACGGTCTGACCGTTTTCAATCATTGAAGCCGCTTCTTCAGCGGAAACCCTTGGAAAGTAAATTGGACTCATTTATACTGATACCTCCTGCTCACCAATTACAAAAAACTGCAGTTTTTATAGGTGATTAATCTATAAAATCACTCCATCGGATCGGCCTTGAAATGCTTCAGTAATTAGCTGAGCCCTTATTTAATCAAATATAGCCCTGCGCTTCATTTTTAAACAAATCAATAATTAATTATATTACGACGGCAAATCATGTTCAATACAACGCGGCATATAAAGTACTGCTTTACCTGTAATATTTCAAAACTGTTTTTACTATAAAATTTTCTTAACAGGCAGGGAAGATTTAATAACCCCACCACCCAGGACTTCTTCTCCCCTGTAAAAAACCGCCGACTGACCTGGGGAAACTGCTTTTTGTTTCTGATCAAAAACTACTGATGTATAGTCATCGTGGGTAGGATAGAGTGTCGCTGATACAGCAGGCGCACGGTAGCGGATTTTCACTTCAATATCCAATGGCGCTTTTGGAGCTTTGCCCGCAACATAATTTAACTTTTCAGCCAGTAAGCCGCTGCTGTAAGTATCCTGTTCAGTGCCAACTATCACCCTGTTATTTCCGGCATCAATTTGTATTACATAAAGGGGTTCAGCAGCAGTAATGCCAAGTCCCTTACGCTGGCCGATTGTATAAAAAGCAATGCCCTGGTGACTCCCTATTATCTCACCACCAGTTGTAACAATTTCACCGCTTTTGGCTGCATCCGGACAAATCCGCTCCATAAATGAATGGTAATCATTGTCAGGAATAAAACATATCTCCTGGCTTTCACTTTTGTCCGCTACTGGCAGTTTTTTCCCCAGGGCAATATCACGAATTTGTTTTTTGCTTTTGTCACCGAGGGGGAAAATCACTGCAGCAAGCTCTTCCTGTCCGAGCATATACAGCATATAGCTCTGATCTTTTTGGAGATCAATACCCCTGAAAAGCTTATAGCTTTTTTCCTGCGGATCGTACTTGCTTCTTACATAATGGCCCGTCGCCAGCAGTTCTATACCCATGGCTTTCGCTTTTTTAAGCAGGACAGAAAACTTAATAATCCGGTTACATTCTATGCACGGGTTCGGGGTTCTTCCCTGCAAATACTCAGCAGTAAAATTACAAACAATGTTTTCATAAAATTCTTTTCTCATATTTAACACATAGTGGGGCACATCAAGCATGTCAGCTACGCTGCGGGCATCGGAGACGTCTTCCCGGGCACAGCATCCCTTTGACTCTTCACCTGCTTGCTTTTCTGCATTCGGATCAACCCAAAGGCGCATTGTAATACCAATTACTTCATATCCGGCCTCTTTTAAGAGCAGTGCCGCCACGGAGCTATCCACGCCGCCACTCATGGCAACCATTACTTTTTTACCGTTAACCTGCCCTGACATCTAATACCACTTCCAGCTTGATAGGTTAAAAGCTCTTTTCATATATCATTAAAAGAAGCCTTTCCGAGCGGATTTTTACAAATGGAACAGCCTTTATCCCACAGCATAATAATAAACCGCATTGACCGGTAAAGGTTTTTATTTGCTTTTTTCTCTGTCTGCCAGCAATTCGCCACCGACACCAACTTCTTCGGGCGAGGAACTGCGAAGGTAAACTACAAAAGCAGACTTTTCAATACCGGTTGCTTTACTTGCTGATTCAGTAAAATCATTTATCAATTCTCTTTTCTTATCCACTTCAAGTTCCGGAC
>PWSG01000006.1 GCA_003564055.1 Syntrophomonadaceae bacterium | reverse complement strand
GTCAAAATGCTTCTCTAGTTTACCAAGTTTCTTCTGGGCATAATCCACCAGGGCCGGTGTTGCTTCAATATTTTTACCTCGTACATTTATATTCATAATTTTTACCTCCTGTTTAGTGATGTAAAAAATATATTACTACAATTAGTATTCCCCAGTCCAGTACAAATTCCTCCTTAAAATAAATTACTTTATAGAAGGATTATAGGCAATAACAGCTCCGTGCACTTCGGCACCGCTAAAATGCAGGGCCTTAGCAGCCTCGTTCAAAGTTGACCCCGTAGAATATATGTCGTCAATTAAAAGTACGGTTTTACCCTGTAAGCTCGGTACGGTGCAGTTAAACGCACCGCGGATATTTTCAAACCGCTCCCTGCGGGATAATGTAGTCTGGGATACGGTATCAACAGTTTTTTTGAGGAGAGGCTGGCACCTTATTCTAAAAGCCCGGGCAGTGTGATTGGCAATAAGGTCGCTTTGATTAAAACCGCGCTCTTTTTCTCTTCTGCGATGCAGGGGCACAGGCACAATTAGGTCGGGCCGGAATATTTTACTGTTTATAATTTCCAGGCCCAACCACCGCCCTAACGGGCGGGCAAGAGAACGGCGGTTATAGTACTTTAAATTGTGCAGCAAAAAACGCCATTTATCTCCGTAATATGAAAGGGCAAAGAGAGACTTAAGAAAAGGCAGCTCTGCGCGGCAGGAACAGGGCCCTAACCCGGTCAATATTATTTCACAGACCGGGCAAATATAGCCTGCAGGAGCAAAGGTTTTAGCACATGAAGTGCAGAGAGGACGCCTGTTCCCTGAAGAAAGAACTGCCCTGCATAACAGGCAGCGCTCGGGAAAAACGACGTGCATGAAAGAATCAAACCAACCGGATGCAGCTTTCGCTTTATCAAAACCAAAATCGCGCCGCGTGCTCAACGGGGAAGATCCTTTGAGCGCAGGCGGCCGTCCAGAAAAGTATAGCGTTCTTCAGCCTTGTTATTGCGGACAGCTATGGCCAGGGCTTTTTTACTGCCGACCAGCACAGCCAGCTTGCGGGCACGGGTAATCCCTGTATAAAGAAGGTTGCGCTGCAGCAGCATATAATGCTGCGTTAGCACCGGCATTACAATAACCGGATATTCACTGCCCTGACTTTTGTGGACAGAAATTGCATATGAAAGCACCAGTTCATCGAGCTCGGTGAAATCATAGACAACAGGGCGGGGTTGAAGCAGATCACGAAAAGTAACCACAAGCTCGGTCTCTTCCCTGTCAATTGCTGTAATTAAGCCGATATCACCGTTAAAAACTTCCTTTTGATAGTTATTGCGAATCTGCATCACCTTATCACCAAGACGAAAAGTTGTCCCCCTGGCGGAGGCTTCGACCTTATCACGGGCCCGGGGGTTAAGAGCTTCCTGTAGAAGTATATTCAGGCGATCTACACCTGCGGCAGTCTTGCGCATTGGGGTCATAACCTGCAGATCAAGCAGTGGATCGAAGGGGCCGTAATTGGGCAGGCGTTCGCGGCAGAGTTGAACAACCAGCTGAGCTGCCTGCTCGGGATCTTCTTCATGCATAAAAAAGAAATCCTTACGCTTTACATTAAGATAGGGCATCTCCCCCTGGTTTACTCGGTGAGCATTGACAATAATCATGCTTTCGCGGGCCTGCCGGAAAATATAGTTGAGGCGAAAACAGGTTATGTTTCCTGCATTAATCAAATCTTTAAGGACATTGCCCGCTCCTACTGCAGGGAGCTGATCCACATCACCTACCATGACCAGGCGGCATCCTGAAGGCAGGGCTTTTAAAAGGTTGTACATCAGCATCATGTCAACCATTGAAGCCTCGTCAATAATTACTACCCTGGCATTGACAGGATTGTCCTCATTGCGCTGGAAACGGAAGCCTTCCCCCTCGGTATAACTGTATTCCAGTAAGCGGTGAATCGTAAAGGCTTCCTCGCCTGTCGCCTCGGTCACTCTTTTAGCCGCCCTGCCGGTCGGCGCGGCAAGCAGCACCTTTTGTTTCATTAACTGAAAAGTTGAAAGAAGCGCTTTTATGGTTGTAGTTTTCCCTGTTCCCGGACCGCCTGTGACCACAAGGACACCGTTTTGCAAAGCATACTCTAAAACCTCGAGCTGTTCATCGGTTAAGTGCGAGCAGTCGTGTTTAACTTTACCGAGAACACCTGCAACTTCAAGCTGGGAATAAGGTTGAGCTAATTTGCTTAAGCCAAGTAACAGGCGGGCGGCGCCCTCTTCAGCATAATAGAATGGAGCGTAGTAAACTGATTCTTCGGCCTCCTGCTTTTCGTAAAACAGGCGTTTTTGTTCAACCATGCATGCCAGCTGCTCTTCGAGAAATGATTCTGCCAGCACTTCACCTGATACATCAAGCAGTTCTTTAATCCGTTCAAAAAGAATATCGCGAGGCAGATAAACATGGCCCTGCTCGGCCGCCCTGCTCAGGGTATAGGTAATTGAAGCCTGCACTCTTTCCGGCGCATCTTCGGGCAGACCAAGCTTACGGGCAATATTATCAGCAGTTTTAAACCCAATACCGAATATGTCTTCCGCCATACGGTAGGGATTTTCCTGCACCTGGTTAATAGTATCAGGCCCGTAACGGCGGTAAAGGCGCATGGCCTGGCCGACACCTACTCCATAGCCCTGGAGAAAAACAAGCACGTTTTGCACATCTTTATACTGCCTGTAACTCTTCAAGATTCCGGCTGCTTTTTTGGCCCCGATGCTTTCTACTTCCTGCAGGCGATGCGGCTCGTTTTCCATGATCTCAAGAGTATCCAGGCCAAAATGGTCTACGATCTTGTCTGCAGTAGCAGGCCCGATACCTTTTATCAGGCCGGAAGAAAGATAACCTTTTAAACCTTCCGTGGTTTTGGGAAGAATGCGCTCCCACCTGTCCACTAAAATCTGCTTGCCGTAGCGGCTGTGT
>PWSG01000097.1 GCA_003564055.1 Syntrophomonadaceae bacterium | reverse complement strand
TTTAAGGACTTTTTCTGAACGAGTTGATACAATTAAGCCTTCTTCTGCAGGGTAAAGGCAGGAGGTGACAATCTTAGATCCGCCGTTCCAATCGTTTTTAGTTATCTCAACCACACATAATCTGCAGGCCCCGCTTGGTGTAAGTGATGGATGATTACAAAGCTGCGGAACCTTGATACCGAGATCATTTATAATCGTTAAAAGCATATTTCTGTTTTCAGTTTCTACTTTTCTTCCGTCAACAGTTATATTAATCTTATTGCTCATGATTATCCTTTCATTACAGCATGAAAGTTACCTGGCTATTGAAACTGCATCAAAGTTACAGGTAACTTTACAAATGCCACATCGGTTACAGAGTTCAGCGTCAATTAAGTGCATCTCTTTTTTGTTGCCTCTAATAGCGTCTTGCGGGCAGTTCCTGGCACAGCGGGTACAGCCTGTGCAAAGATCTGTAATTTCATAGCTTATCAGACTCCGGCAAACTCCTGCCGGACATCTTTTTTCTTCAATGTGAGCCATGTATTCATCTTTAAAGTGGGTTAGGGTACTGCGGACAGGGTTTGGTGCAGATTTTCCAAGGCCGCATAATGAGCCCTGTTCAAGCACATCAAGTAGTTTTTCCAGGTTGCCAATATCCCCGGGAGCACCATCCCCCCGTGATATTTTTTCTAAGATGTCAAGCATGCTAATTAAACCGATTCTACAGGCGCTGCATTTGCCGCAGGACTCCTGGGTCAAAAACTCGGTAAAATAGCGAGCCACATCGACCATACAGGTATCCTCGTCCATTACAATCATGCCGCCTGAGCCCATCATCGAGCCTTCCCGGTTCAGGGTGTCAAAATCGACAGGCAGATCAAGCTTGCTTTCTGGCAGGCAGCCTCCTGAAGGTCCGCCTGTCTGAACTGCTTTGAAATTTTTGTTATCAAGTATTCCGCCGCACATATTAAATATTATTTCACGCAGTGTTGTTCCCATTGGTACTTCCACCAGGCCTGTGTTTTTAACTTTCCCGACTACAGAAAATACCTTTGTGCCCGGGCTGTTTTTAGTCCCTGTCGAACGGAACCATTTCGCGCCTTTATCAATAACTACAGGGACATTATTAAAAGTTTCCACATTATTTAATACAGTTGGACGGTCATAGAGACCACGCTCTGCAGAACGGATATATTTAGCTCGCGGTTCACCGACTCTGCCTTCAATTGACTGCATCAGGGCTGTCGATTCACCGCATACAAAAGCACCGGCGCCCCGGTTGATCTTAATATCAAAGGAAAAACCGCTTCCAAGGATATCATGGCCAAGAAAACCGCTTTGACGGGCCTGTTCAATGGCCTGCTGCATACGGATCAGGGCACGCGGGTACTCTTCCCTGACATAAATGTAACCCTGGGAAGCACCTACAGCATAGGCACAAACAATCATACCCTCAAGAACAGAATGTGGATCGCCTTCCATTATGCTGCAATCCATAAATGCACCGGGATCACCTTCATCTCCATTGCATATAACATAACGCGTATCAGATTCTACTCTTGCCGCAGTGCGCCATTTTCTGCCGGCCGGAAATCCTCCTCCACCCCGGCCGCGCAGCCCGGATGATTCAACCTCGTCAATTACTTCTGCAGGTTTCATCTGCTGCAGCACTTTAACAAGTGAACTATAGCCGCCTCTGCTGATATAATCGCCAAGATCGGAAGGGTCAATCAAGCCGACATTGCGCAAAGCAATCTTTTGCTGGGTCGCATAGAAAGGAATCTCTGTATAATGTTCGATACAGGGAGCGTCGGCAGTTTCGCGGTACAATAGCCTCTCTACATTGCTTCCTTTGATCAAAGTGTCTCCGATAATTTCAGGCACATCATCTACAGTAACCTTGGTATAGCATGTATTTTCGGGGTGCATAATAACCAGCGGTCCGTGTTCACATAAACCGTGACAGCCAACTTTCTTTACCCCGATAGCAACTGGTACTTCTAGATTTTTAGAATTTAATTCCCGTATAAGCGCCTGGGCTACTTTAAGGCTGCCCTTGGCCAGGCAACCGGTCCCTGTGCAAACCAGGATTCGCGGCTGGTCAGGCGGGAATTTTTCCACCAGCTCACTTTTTATTCTTTCATAATCATCAAAAGACCTTATTTCAATTTCTTTCCCTTTTTCTGCAGACTCATCACCGGATAAAACCTTTTGATCTGTATCGTCAATACATTTTTCTTCCGCGCAGCAATGCCTTATTTTTTTTGCCAGTTTTGATGAAGTCATATTGCCGTGATATTCTCCATCTATAATTGCTACCGGGCCCATAGCGCATGCCCCGACACAGTGTACAGAGTTAAGAGTAAACTGTTCGTCCGGGGTTGTATTACCCTCTTTTACCTTAAACTCATCGGAAATAGCGCTAATTAAAAGAGAAGCACCCCTGATATGACAGGCGGTGCCTTCACAAATATCGACAGTATGTTTTCCTCGAGGAGTTAAGTGTAATGACTTGTAAAACGTGGCAACAGAATAAACCTGGGATTGGGGGATATTTAATTTTTCTGCTACCCTGGTAATTGCTTCTGCAGTTAGGTAACCCTGTTCAGCCTGCAGGTCCTGTAATATCATAATCAGGTCTGCCGGGTTGTCATTGTGCTGTCTGATGGTGCAGTCAATCTGCGATGCTTGATTATGTTTCATATCATATTCCTTTTTTTATTGTGCTTTGCTTAGCACACATAAAAAATTATATCACTGCTTATTTAAAAGTGTCAATGAAATAAAAGAGGTTAGAATATATTGTTAATGGGAACAAGCAAACCTTATTTTAGTATATAAAGCAGCATAAAACCAGGTTCCAACAGGCCTTTTAGCTTTCCCGGCGAAATATTTAGCGTATCCTTCAACAGCTGAGTTTCCGCCACCGCCTTTGGATGGCTTTCGCCCAACCTCCGATCGCTATATTGCTT
>PWSG01000198.1 GCA_003564055.1 Syntrophomonadaceae bacterium | reverse complement strand
TAAAAGTTTTGCAGGAGGCTGTAGAAAGGCGGGGTGAGGCGGCCGAAATGGAGATGGTTGAAGGTTTCCCCGGCTGCTACCGGGTGAACTACAAGCTTACGGGGCGGCCGGGTTAAATGCGGTTGCCCCTGCAGAAAAGGGGAATGATACTTCCGCGCCGCTCGTTTCAATAATTATTCCCACCAGGGACCAACCGGCGCTGCTGGAGCGCTGCCTGGCTTCAATAGTTGAAAAAAGCGGGACGGTCAGCTATGAAATAATTATTGTCGATGTTTCCGATCTGGTTATTAAAAGAGATCCGAAGGTGGTAGGGATTTACCGCTTGACCATGAAAACAGGCTCCGATATCTTTAGGCAGTCCGCCATCCAGGGTGTAATGAAAAGGATTAAGGCCAGGGGAATTGAAGTAGTAGTTTATGAGCCTGTCTTAAAGGAAGATGAATTTTACCGCTCTCGGTTCATTAGAGACTTAGACGAGTTTAAAAAGCTATCTGCCATAATTATGGCTAACATCCCCTCTGATGAAATTAAGGATGTTAAAGAAAAGGTTTATACGCGTGATCTTTTTAGCAGGGATTAAATAAGGAGCTAAATTCTAATTTTAAAATTAGGAGTGAGTTTTTTTGATTAAAAAAGGAATTATCTTAGCCGGCGGCTCCGGCACCCGCCTTTACCCCTTAACCCAGGTAGTCAGCAAGCAGCTGATGCCGATCTACGATAAGCCGATGATCTTTTACCCGTTGAGCATCCTGATGCTGGCCGGGATTAAAGATATGCTGGTGATTACCACCCCCCATGATCGGCCTCTTTTTGAATAGCAGTTAGGTGATGGCAGCCAGTGGGGGCTCGAGATAAGTTATGCTGTGCAGCCCGAACCGGGCGGACTGGCCCAGGCCTTTATTATCGGCAAAGAGTTTGCCGGCAGCGACCCCTGCGCGATGATTTTAGGCGATAATATTTTTACGGCCACGGCCTGGTGGGCAGGCTGCAGAATGCTGTCAAGCAGGAAGATGGAGCGACAGTTTTTGCTTACTGGGTAAAAAACCCGGAGAAGTACGGGGTAGTTGAGTTTGACAAAGCGGGTAAGGCAATAAGCCTGGAGGAGAAACCTGTTAAGCCGAAGTCAAACTATGCGGTTACTAGGCTATATTTTTACGATGCGAACGTGGTTCAGTATGCGGAGTGCTGCAGCTGGCAGAAAGGGATTTTAGTTAATGAAGGTTACGTAAAAGCAACTTAAACGGGCTGTTGGTGATTGAGCCGGATGGCTTTGGTGACCAGCGCGGGTTTTTCATGGAAACCTGGCAGAAGGAAAGGTACAGGAGCTTCGGCATTAAGGAAGATTTTGTGCAGGACAACCTTTCCTATTCAGAACATGGTGTTTTACGGGGGCTGCACTTTCAGAACCCGCAGGGCCAGGGTAAGCTGGTTTACGTGGTCAGGGGTGAAGTTTATGATGTGGCGGTTGATATTAGAAGAGGTTCGCCGACCTTTGGCCGGTGGGAAGGGCATTACCTTTCCGGTGATAACAAGAGGCAGCTTTATGTTCCACCCGGGTTTGCCCACGGTTTCTGTGTAACGGGTGAGTCTGCTTTATTCGCTTATAAGTGCACCAATTACTATAACAGGGAAGCGGAAAAAGGTCTGCTGTGGAACGATCCGGAGATAGGCATTGACTGGCCTCTTGAAAATCCTGTTCTGTCAGGTAAGGATGCGGTGCTGCCGCGGCTGAAGGTTTTACAAGATGACGAGCTTCCAGGTTAAGAGAAGTTGAGGGCTTATTAGCTAAGTTTTACAGGAGCGGAATAATAATGGCGGTTATTGAAGTAGACAAATTATTGATAAACAAGAGCTTATGCTGATGAATATAGAGTGTTTAACCGTAATTGTATTAAAGAAGCATGGTTTGACTAACGCAGCTACCATAAGAGGGAGGTTCACATTTGGCAGCCAATAATGATGAAGCATTAACAAGTAAGATTAAGTGTATATATTCAAAGTTGCTAGATTTTGCCATGAATCTTTCAATCAATGTGAAAACAAAAAACAGCTATATTGATTGGTTAATTTGTAAAACGGAATTAGTCAAAAATGAAAAGACATTTGATTCAACTAAATTGCCTAGTTATAGGCGTGGCGAATTAATATTCTTGGATTTGGGTTTTAATGTTGGAGAAGAATACGGGGGCAAACATTATGCGATTGTATTAAGAGATAGTAGAAATAATCATGGTAAAGTACTCTTAATGCCGATAACCAGCCAGGAACCCAAAAGCAAGCATTTGCCCATATATGTCGAAATAGGCCCTATCATAGGGCTAGCCAAAAATAAGCATCATTGGGCTAACATCCTCAACATCGCTAATGTTAGCAAGCAAAGGATAATGGCTCACCGTAAACCACTAAGGGTTAATGACAGAATACTTAATAGGCTTTCGGGCGCAATTGTGAACCAAATTGCATTAAGATGACATCATTTAGGGAAGCTATAGTTTGACACTCAAGAGTTTTGCTGTTACAATTTAAGTATCTTAGAAGGAAGCTTAGGGCTTCTGGTTTTTGATGTTAATGGAAAGGGCTGTGGAATAATTCCACAGCCGCTTTCTTTTTTTCTTATTTCAGACAATCAACAAACGGGTGTCATGACAATTGTTAACCGGGGTGGGACATATGGGCTCTACAGTTACTTGTAACCTTTGTTCCGGGTTGGTCCTATCTGGGTTGCAATCATTTGTTAAAGTTCCGTTATCTTTTGACGATCAGCAACCGCAACGGTGTGTGACAACCGGTGCCAGGCACCTTTTGTCACATAGTACTCTGGAAATAAAAAAGCTGAAATAGATCCTCATTGATTTAATCTAACCAAAACAATAATGTGTTACAGCTGGAATTTCAAGTTAGCTTCTCAGCCTGAGTTGTCAGGTTAGCTGAATTGGGGCTGATTGACTTAGCTTAAAAGAGC
>PWSG01000170.1 GCA_003564055.1 Syntrophomonadaceae bacterium | reverse complement strand
TCACTCAGCTGGCAGGTATGCGCGGTTTGATGGCAGACCCGGCTGGAAGAATTATCGATATTCCGATTAAAGCCAACTTCCGTGAGGGGCTTACTGTTCTAGAGTACTTTATTTCCACGCACGGGGCACGTAAAGGGCTCGCTGATACTGCCCTTAAGACAGCCGACTCGGGTTACCTGACCCGGAGACTCGTTGATGTAGTCCAGGACGTAATTGTGCGTGAAGATGACTGTGGAACCGGCCAGTCTATCGGCTTAAGCGAGTTTCTCGATAACGAGGAAGGCCTCGATGATGCTGTAAAAAGGCTCATTGGCCGTTATACAATGGAACCGGTTTATCATCCCGAAACAGGTGAAATCCTGATAGAGGGCAACACCCTGATCACTGAAGAGATGACCCAGCAGATCGTTGACCTCGATATTACCGAGGTTCGTTTCCGCTCTGTCCTGACCTGCAAGACCAGGCATGGTGTCTGTGTGAAGTGTTACGGGCGCGACCTGGCCAGTGGAAAAATAGTTGATGTCGGTGAAGCCGTAGGGATTATAGCAGCCCAGTCGATTGGTGAACCCGGCACGCAGTTGACGATGCGGACTTTCCATACCGGTGGAGTTGCCGGAGACGATATTACACAGGGTTTGCCCAGGGTAGAAGAACTTTTTGAAGCCCGAAAGCCAAAAGGACAGTCAATTATAGCTGAAATTGCCGGAGAATTAGAGGTTATTGAAACACGCTACAAGCGCGAGATCAGGCTTAATTCTGAACACGGAGAATCGCGGGTATACCCCATTCCATACGGTGCGCGGATCAAGGTGGAAAATGGTGTAACGGTAAATGCCGGCGATGAACTTACCGAGGGTTCAATCAACCCGCATGAACTACTTAAAGTAAAGGGTGTTCGCGGGGTCCAGCTCTACCTGCTTAAAGAAGTGCAGTGGGTTTATAAAATGCAGGGTGTTGATATCAACGATAAACATATTGAAATTATCGTTCGGCAGATGCTCAAGAAAGTTAAAGTTGAAAATCCCGGTGATACAGAGCTTCTGCCCGGTGGTATGCTCGACAGTTATGACTTTGAAGTTATGAATAATACAGTTGTTGAAGCAGGCGGCCAGCCGGCCATAGCCCGGGCGCTTTTACTGGGCATTACTAAAACATCATTGGCTACCGAGTCTTTTCTTTCGGCAGCATCATTCCAGGAAACCACCCGTGTTCTGACTGAAGCTTCAATTAAGGGCCGTCAGGATCAGCTTTTAGGTCTGAAAGAAAATGTAATCATCGGAAAACTGATTCCCGCAGGTACGGGAATGACCCGTTACCGTAATATTGAAGTCCGACCGTTGGGCTTGGAACAGGAAATGGAAAAAGAAGAAAAGCCAGAGGCCGATCTCGGTCTTGATACAGAAGAGACTGCGATCGTATCGACCGGAGATCAAAGGCCGGAAAGAATTGAAGAAGACCCGGAAATATTTGAAGACTGAAAGTAAATGTTATTGACAAGGGTGCTTTACGGTGTTAAACTCTTAAGGTGCGCCAAGTTTGGGTGCCCGGGAGAGGTTTTTCTAAAAGGAAGGTGAGCCTTTCCGTTGGATGATTTAATAACCAATTCCCGAAATAAGGTGGTCGGAACCAAGCAGACGATAAAAGCCTTAGAAAATGATGAAGTTCTAAAGGTTTATATCGCCAGGGATGCCGATGAAAAGATAGTTCAACCTGTTATTTATTTATGTGAAGCTAACAACATTGAATTGCTTTATGTAGAGTCAATGCAGCAGCTCGGAAAAATATGCGGAATCAAGGTAAAAGCAGCAGTTGCTGCTATTAAAGTATAAAAAAGGAGGTGGACTGATGCCGACAATCAATCAATTGGTTCGTAAAGGCCGCAAGCAAATGACCCATAAGTCATCTGCTCCTGCACTTGAGCGCTCACCGCAAAAAAGAGGTGTATGCACCCGTGTTTCGACAACCACGCCGAAGAAGCCTAATTCAGCCTTACGAAAAATTGCCAGAGTCCGCCTGACAAATGGAATCGAAGCAACTGCTTACATTCCCGGTATTGGACATAACCTGCAGGAGCACTCAGTTGTTCTGGTCAGGGGCGGCCGGGTTAAGGATTTGCCCGGTGTGCGCTATCACCTGGTTAGGGGCGCTCTGGATGCATCCGGTGTTGAAAACCGGGCCCAGGGACGTTCAAAATACGGCACTAAGAAGCCGAAAGCATAGCTAAACGTGAGGAGTGGATGATCGAAGATGCCTCGTAAAGGCCCTGTTTCAAAACGTGAAATATTGGCAGACCCGGTCTACAACAGCAAGTTGGTGACCAGGTTTATTAACAAGTTAATGTATGACGGACAAAGAGGTTCGGCGCAGGAAATAATTTATGATGCTTTTGACATAATCAAGGAAAAAACCGGTAAAGAGCCGCATGAAATATTTGAAACAGCAATGCGTAATGTAGCTCCTGTGCTGGAAGTAAAACCCCGCCGGGTCGGTGGTGCAACATACCAGGTACCGATTGAAGTCAGTTCCCACCGCAAGAATATTCTTGCTATCCGTTGGGTGATCGGTTTTGCCCGCAACCGCGGAGAGAAGACAATGGCCCAGCGGCTGGCTGGCGAGTTGATGGATGCTGCCAATAATACAGGCGGTTCAATCAAGA
Source organism: Syntrophomonadaceae bacterium (assembly GCA_003564055.1). GTDB lineage: Bacteria > Bacillota > Dethiobacteria > DTU022 > DTU022 > T3SED10-7. Next base: position 313 of record PWSG01000170.1, on the reverse strand, counting down.
AGAAAGAAGATACCCATAAGATGGCTGAAGCAAACAAGGCTTTTGCTCACTACCGCTGGTAGTCAGGAGATTGCTGTCACGGGTTAAAATTGATAAATGCAGAAGTTGTTCATGTGTTGCTATGTTTACGGGCCTAAACCCGTGTGGCAGCACTTCGGATTCTGACTTCCGCATTTGGACGATAGGAGGGTTGAAATGAGCAGGGAAGCGAAAAAAGATACTCAGTTGGATAAAATCAGGAATATCGGGATAGCCGCCCATATTGACGCCGGCAAGACAACTACTACCGAGCGAATCCTTTTCTATTCCGGGC
>PWSG01000224.1 GCA_003564055.1 Syntrophomonadaceae bacterium | reverse complement strand
TGCTGAATGCGCTTTGTTTTTTAACGGAGGAGATTACTTCACCTGGAAACATTTGCTGAAAGATTCCTCTCAAAAGGATGTTATGTTAAAGAAATTGAGCCAGGTTTATAGTTTCTGCTATGAGCCCCTCTGCCGACATCGCTACCTTGCCGGGTATTTCGGCCAGGTTCTTGAGAGCGCGGATTGCGGGGCCTGTGATTACTGTCTGGGCGAACTTGAGAAAGTGGATGAAACGCTGATTATGGCGCAAAAGATTATTTCCTGCGTTGCCAGGCTTCGTCCGCCGTATGGAGCCGTACATGTTGCAGATATACTTTCGGGGTCAAAAAACAAGAAGGTCATAAATTTAAAACATAACCGCCTCTCGACATACGGTATACTTGCTTACGAGAGCAAGGATTTTATCAGGCATATGATAGACCAGCTTATCGGACAGGGATACCTGCGCAAAAGCGAAGGCTCTTACCCTGTTATTGAAATGACCCCGCAGGGCCGTCAGGTCCTCCGGGGTGAAGTAATTCCTTCACTTGTGAGGCCTGTAAGGAAAAAACAGAAAAAATTGTTTAAAGTTCGGGAGCCTGTTACAAAATTAGAAAATGGTGATGAAGAATTGTATAATATTTTAAGTCGCAGCCGGCATGAAATTGCAGAGAAGAAAGGCGTGCCCGCGTTTATGATTGCTCATAACCGGACATTGAAAGAGATGGCGGCTGTAAAACCGTCTAATAGAGAGGAGTTGGGGCAAATTCACGGCATAGGTACTGTTAAACTGGAAAATTACGGCGATATATTTCTTGATGCGATAAAAAAGTATCAGGAATCGTAAGATATATAGGAACCTCAATAAGAGGAGTCAAATGATAAGGGGGAGCTGAACTTAAATTGCAAAGGCAAAAGAGGTATTATACTATAAGGGGGATGAAGTAATGAAAAATGGCTGGATTACAGAAGCGGCAGCGGGAGCAGATAAGAGCAGGGGTTATGTTATCCTGGAAAAACCTGACTGTAGAAAGTATCTTGACGATATGCTGATAAAACGGTTCTGGCCGGAAATACGAAAATATTTGAAAGAGACGGGCTATGGATACAGTCCTGAAAAAGAACCGGAAACTAAATTTAAATTAAGTTATGATTTGAGAAGGACTCTGACATTTATGCTGCTGAATGGGGGCGAGCTTTTTTACCGGGGGACGTTATGCTGTTCATTATCCGGTTATATGCTGAGAAGCGAGTTCTTTCTCGATTTAACAGAAGATAATGAGCCGGAAGTATTATTCGAGATACTCGGTAATTCACGTTTCAGGGGCAATCCTCCGAGTATGATCATTAGCAAGAATATGCCCGCCGGCTTTTTTCAGATATTATTTGATGTCGGCGCGGGAAAAGGATGGGGCTTGACTACGGAAGCGATGGTCTGCGAAAAGATAAAAGAATCGATTGATGTAAGTGTAAGGCTTCATGAGATGGCATTGGACGGAATTATACTCCCCGATGACCTCAGTGAGTTTTTGTCATTAATGTACGAGGTCTATGAAGCGTACTAAAAAAGATAAGGATATCGTTGTTTTTATAGTCCGGCGCGATTCTGTCTGCTGTGAATGCGGGGAAGAATTATTCAGCGGGCGTTTTATTCATTTATCAGATAAGGGGGCTGCCTGCCTGTCGTGCGCTGATCTGGACCATCTTAGTTATCTTCCAAGAGGTAATGCGGCATTAACCCGCAGGGCGAGAAAGAATTCCGGGCTCTCGGCGGTTGTGCTTCAGTGGAGCCGCACCCGCAGGCGGTATGAGAGGCAGGGAATACTGGCCTCCCCGGAAGCTATTGAGAAAGCCGAAGAAGAGTGTTTGGATGATGAGGAATTAAGAGAGGCAAGACGTATTAAGGCCCGGGAAAAAAGGGAAGAAGCGGAGCTGAAATATGTAAATGAGTTTGCGAAAGAGATTATATCCTTTTTCCCGGGCTGTCCCCCGGGACGGGAGTTTAAGATAGCTGATTTTGCCTGCAGGAAATACTATAATACTACCCTGAATTCAGACCACTGGTTAAGGTGTGAAAAAAATGATAAAATTGGGACCAGGAGGTCATTATGCAAAAGAAGAAAAAGTATCCGCCGGCTTTCAAAGGGCGAGTAGCCTTGGAAGCTTTGAAGGAAGAAAAAACAATTGCTCAGCTTAGCTCTAAATATGAAATTCACAGCAATCTGATCAGTAAATGGAAAAAGCTGTTAAAAGAGAATATCGTTCTTGTATTTCAAGGTAAAAACAATAGCGAACCGGAAGCTGCCCGGCAGGTTGATAATTTATACAAGGAAATTGGCCGGCTGCAGGTTCAGAACGAATGGCTAAAAAAAAAGCTCGGGCTATAAGTCGTGAGCAAAGAGAATCGTTCATTGAAAAAGGGAACCCTGATATTAGCGTAAGAGAACAATGCAAGCTTATGGGAGTTAACCGCTCAAATATCTATTACTGCCATAAGGAGAAGCCATTGGAAAGAGATGCCTTTCTGCGGATGGCCATAGATATGCAATTTATGAAGGACCCGTGCGGCGTTAAAAAGATGAGCAAATATCTAAAAAGATCCGGATATAATGTTGGAGAAAAACTTGTCCGGAGACTTATGAGATCAATGAATCTTGTCGCTATATATCCCAGAAAAGGATTAAGTTCAAAGCATCCTGATCATAAAATTTATCCGTACCTGCTGCGGGGGATGGATATTAAAAGACCCAATCAGGTTTGGGCAGCCGATATTACGTATGTGCCTCTGCCACAGGGTTTCTGTTATCTGGTAGCAATAATGGACTGGTACAGCCGCTATGTCCTTTCATGGAGAGTCAGTAATACTCTTGACGCTGATTTTTGCCTTGAAGCATTGAAAGAGGCCCTTTTATTGTGTAATCCGGAGATATTTAATACAGATCAGGGGAGTCAGTTTACAAGCCTGGCATTTACAGGAACACTCCTTGAGAATGACATC
>PWSG01000108.1 GCA_003564055.1 Syntrophomonadaceae bacterium | reverse complement strand
TGTTCAGGCTCTGCTCGATAATAATCCTTAAGATAGCGGATTACTTTCCCGGCAATATTGCTTAAGCTTCCTCTCCAGCCTGCATGTGCCAGGGCCGCAAGGGGCATTTGCTTTGAAACAAAATATAGCAAAATGCAGTCGGCAGAATATGCTGTAAGCGGCAGCTTTTCTTCTGTCGTAATCAGGGCATCGCATTTTTGACGGTTACTGCCGGGCAAAGCTCCTTCTCCCCGGTTACCCCGGCTTACAACAGTCATATCACTGCCATGAACCTGCGTTGATGAAACTATATCCCGGTAATCGTAATTAAAAATTTTAAAGAAGCGGCGCCTGTTTTCAAGCACATTTACTTCACTGTCTCCTGTATGGTAAGCAGTATTCAGCTCAGCAAATTTTCCTTTGCTGCAGCCACCGAGACGTGTAGAAAAAGCGTGATCAACCAGGCCGCTTTCGGACAGAAGCGGAGCCTGGAGATACGGCGTGTCATCTTGACGGTATACTTTGAAATATATCTTCCTTTCAAAGTAAATGTTTATGTAAACTGAGTAAAGCTTTTTCTTCTGAACTTCAAGGTGCTCGCTTAATTAACTATTAAATAGAAGCAGTATTTATTTCTGCCTGTTTAAAACCAAAAAACCTGATCTATTAAAAATAATTTTCCTGAAATAATTATATATTTTCAGCTATCCTCTGTCGTTTTCTGCCTCCAGGAAAAGATTTCAGGCATTAACTATGACACTAATCAATCAAAGAACTGCTCCGCTATGCCTCTCTATGACTGTTCCGCTTTTTATTGAGCTGGGCAGGTCAACTAAGCGCTGGTTGCGGGAACCACGATAAGCCAGGTTATAATCCTGCTCGGACTGGATATAAGGCCCATCAACTAAAATTGAACCGGAGTTTAACAGAAAGCAGATATCAGGATCGCTCAAACTCTTTGCGAGCAATTCTTCGAAGGTATAGCCGCTGTAAAGGACAAGGTCGAGCCTGCGCTTTTTTATTTCTGCTGCCAATATTGCCGAGGAGGCTGGCTGTTCAAAAGGTTCTCCGCCGGATAAGGTTACTCCGTCAATACAGCTGCTGCCGTCAATAATGGCCAGAATCTCTTTGATGGTCATCGCGAAACCGCCCCCGGGGTCGTGAGTTTCAGGGTTATGGCAGCCTTTACAGCAGTGCGAACATCCCTGCACATATAGAGATAAACGCACACCAGGACCATCTACAATGCTGTTTTTTTGGATGCCCGCAATCTTCATTTTCACCTGTTATCCCCGGGCGCGAAATGCACCCGCCTGTCATTTAATTCCCTGTGCTTGGCCTCGTTAAAGCGTTCATCAGTGGAAAGGTACCCTGTAATACGGCGAATACGCCTGATATCCGGACTTTCACACTCCGGACAGTTACTGTTAAAAACTCCGCTGAAAGAGCAGCTGCGGCATTCATCGAGGGGATAATTGATACCACCGTAACCTACATCTGAGGCTGCCATGGTACGAATAATCCGTTCAACCGCTTCAAGATTGTGCAAGGGAGGAGCTTCCAGCTCGGTATAGCTGATATGCCCTGCATTACAAAGTTTATGAAAGCGTCCTTCAGCGGATATTTTTTCAAATATCGATATCGTATAATAAACTGGGATATGAAAAGAATTACTGTAATAATCCTTGTCGGTAACTCCCGGTATGGTCCCGTAGCGCTTTCGATCCATAGCTACGAAGCGGCCGGCCAAACCTTCAGCAGGGGTAGCAACAAGAGCAAAATTAAGATCGTATTCTTCTGCGTAATTATCTACCCGCCGCCGCATGTGCTCTACTATTTTCAGACCCAGCTCAAGGGCTTCGGCATCTTCGCCATGATGCTTTCCGATCATAGCATGAAGTGTTTCGGCCAAACCAATAAACCCGATTGCCAGCGTGCCGTGCTTGATAGCTTCGCGAATGGAATCTTCGGGTGACAATTTATCCGAGTCCAAGTAGAGCTTCTGGCCCATCAGAAAAGGGAGGTCCCGGGCCCGCAGCCTGGATAAAACTTCAAAACGATGCAGCAGCTGGCGTGCTGCAGTACGCATAAGACGATCAAGCTGAACAAAAAACAGATCATGTTGGCCCCGGCACTCGAGGGCTATGCGGGGCAGGTTTAAAGTTACCGGGGCAATATTGCCCCGCCCTGCAGAAACTTCAGGTCCATGACGGTTGGCAATAACCCTGGTCCGGCAGCCCATATACGATACTTCATCTCCGTAAGCACAGTTATAGGTGCTGTCCATGAAGCTGAAAGTGGGGTTCATCCTGCGGGCGGCAACTTCAAAGGCCAGCTGCAGGAGATCGTAATTAGGATCTTCAGGACTGAAATTGATGCCTTCTTTAATCCTGAAAACGAGGTTGGGAAAAATCGGGCTTTCCCCGCGGCCCAGCCCGCGCTTGAAAGCTTCCAGGATAGCCTTCGTGACCATTCTTCCTTCCTTCGAATTATCTGTGCCAAAATTAAGCGAACTAAATGGCACCTGTGCTCCCGCCCGGCTGTGCATGGTATTAAGGTTATAAATCAAACCCTCCATGGCCTGGTATATTTCTTCATATTCCGGCTGTTTTTTCAGGCCACGTATAACTTCTCCCATACTGCGGTCAAAATGTGGGAAACTCTGCCCTCCAAACATATCATTCTGGTTGCTCTGCAGGATAATTGCTGCCTGGGCAGCAGCCGAGGCAATTCTCTTCGGGGGCCGAATATAACCGTAACCGGTGTTGAAGCCATTTTTTAACATGCTGGAAAGATCAACTTGCAGGCAGTTTAATGTCTTGCTGTAATAATCCAGGTCATGGATATGCATACTACCTTCATCGTGGGCACGGGCATATTCTTCAGGCAGCAGGTTGGTCAAATAATATTGTTTGCTGGCTGCTGTGGCTATCTGCAGCATCTTGGCCGAAGGAGAATTGCTTACATTGGCATTTTCACGGCTGGTTTCAACCAGGATATCTTTGACC
>PWSG01000146.1 GCA_003564055.1 Syntrophomonadaceae bacterium | reverse complement strand
CAAATCTGCCCACTTCTTTTTTTGATAACGTATAAATAGCAGTAAAGAGCTTAGAGCATATTGAAGAGCCATTACCCACCAAATGTAATATACTTCAAGCTGCAAAACAAATATGAATATATACATAAATGGCAGCCGCACTAACAAATTGCTGTAAAGGCTGATCCTGAAAGGACCTTTTGTATCTCCAGTTCCTTTAAGCGCACCGGAAAATATCATGGATAATGCAATAAAAGGCTGCGTGATACCGGCTATCTGCAGGCACAGCACTCCAAGACGCACCACTTCCGGATCAGGCGGATCGAAAAGACTCATAACCACGTAAGGTAAGAATAAAAAAATCATGCCTACGCTACTCATCAACAATACGCCAAGAAAAACTGACCAATACCCGGTTAACCTGGCCTGATCGATAAAACCGGCACCCAGGCGCTGAGCTACCAGGGTTGTGGCAGCAATAGCAAGCGCGTGGCCGGGCATAAAAGATATTGCTTCTGCAGCGATCGCCGCTGCATTGGCAGCAAAAGCTACCGGGCCCAAGATGGTAATCCAGCTGGCTGAAATCATCCTGCTTCCGCTCAAGGTAAGCTCTTCTGCTCCGGCAGGTATGCTGAACTTAAATATTTTTCTGATCACTATCTTGTTCAATGGATAGAGCGATTTCATAGATAGAGGCAAAGAACTCTTATGAATAAATAGATATCCCAGGGATAGTGTTAGTGCGATCAATTGGGCTGAACCCGTTGCTAATGCCGCCCCTCTCACACCCAGTTCCGGAAACCCAAAATGACCAAAAATAAGCAGATAATCACCTATTACATTATAAGTGTTAGCGATTAAAGCAATGATCATCGGTACCCGGGTGTTACCCGTACCCCGGATAACTCCCGCGCAAACCAGAAGAGGCAGGAGGGCAAACCCTCCACTAAACATGGCAACTTTAAAGTATTCCTGGGTAAACGATAGTGTAGCCGCATCCCGAATAATCGCAGCGAAAAAGAAATCGCTAAAAAAAGCTCCGATTCCTGCATAAACTACGGTAATCAACAGGCTGATAGCGATAGCCTGGCCCCCGGTTAAAGCCGCGTTTTCCATATCCTTTGCCCCAACATAACGGGCGACCAGGGCATTGGCTCCAATACCAAGCGCCCCGAGGATCATTAACGAGTTAAAGAGAATAAGCGCACCATACTCTACACCGGAAGCTTCCTGGGCGCCCAGGCGCATAACCATAGCAGTATCGAAAATCCAAACAAAAGTGTGCAAACTCATTTCGATTACCAGGTGCCAGGCCAGGACCACAATGCTGTATACAGGCCTGAAACTGCCGTTTTTACCTGTGAACAAGGGTTTATGCAGTTGTTTACTTTTTGTTTTGAACACTTTTTCTCACGTCCGTTTGACTAAACAACTATAACTAAAAAGTATATAACAAACGAGCATATCAAGCTTAGCTTTTACGGCATGCAAAGCGGCTGCCAATAAATAATCTTTAATTGAATATTCGTTAGCAGCCTTTTTGCTTCGACCAGAAAAATAAAGGCTTATTTTCCATGGTTTCTCCATCACCCGTAAGCATCTTATTTGGAGGATCCGATTGCTGCGTCTTAAGTGATACGACAACCAGGGTCAGAACACAAACCACCGCGGCGGGAATGGTAGCAAAGAATAGAGCATCCCAGATAGCCTCTTCCCACCAGGTTTCACCCTCAACCAGCATGCCCATGTTTGCTTCAACCGTATGGGGCAGGGCCAGGACAAAGCCAATTAACCAGGTAAGCAGGCCGGTAAAAAAAGAAGCAATTGCTCCGCTGGAGTTTACCTTCTTCCAAAAAAGTCCGAATACAAATGCAGGAACAATGGTCGGCAAACCAACACATCCGGCAAAAACAATCAAGCGGTACACTGTCTCAAAATATATGGCGATCAACATGCAAACCAGGGCAGTAAACGGCACAGCAATGCGAACCATCTTTAGGGTTTCTACTGATGTTGCTTCAGGTTTTAAATAACGATAAATATTGTGCCCGATCATTGTAGAATTGATGAGCACGCTGTCACCCGCTGTAGATAAAATTGCCCCGGCAATAATTACAACAAAAAAAACGGCAAACCAATCGGGCATAAAATACTGAACTGCCCAGGTAAGCGCAAATTCAGCGTTATCGGGACTAAGACTCAAACCATAGGTGTAAGCTGCAATGCCGATAAAAACCGGTATTAATGCAATCCCCAGGTATAACAGTCCTCCCATGATAAAACCACCCGCTGCCGTTTTTGCTGTTCTGGCAGCCAAAGCCCGCTGCATGAGAATGGCACAGCTTAAATCTCCAAGCCCTACTCCGAGCCAGGCTGCAATGTAAGAAACAATACCGAAAAAACCGACATACCAGAGGAAACCCTGTGGTCCGGCTACAGGAACCATGGCAAAAGGCGGATTCCAATCATATACTTTAGCGTTGGCCACAAACTCGCTCCAACCTCCAAGGGCATTAATAACCACCGGAAACAAAATTATTAATCCGGCAGCTATTAGAACAACATTTACTGTATCTATTCTGGCCAGCGCTTTTAATCCACCACTGTATGTAATAACAATAATGGCAATAGTGCTGAGCACAATAGAAGTTGCAAAATCAAAACCAGTTGTCAGATGAACGATAATGCCAAGAGCAACCATTTGAGCTGCTATCCAGGCCATAGTTCCAATCACCTGGATGATCATGAAAAGGATACTCATCCTTCGATCATAACGAGTATCATAGAAATCGACAATGGAAGTATAACCGGCCGTACGCATGCGGTAAGCAAAAAACAAACCGGTCAACACCAATGTCAGGGCAGGTGCCCAGGGATCATAAATCGTTCCCTGCATGCCATAGAGATAGGCATAGCCCGCAGCACCCATTATAGCGCCGGCACAAAGCCAGGTTGCTGTTACCGAACCGATCATGTAAATTAAAGAAAGATCGCGTCCGGCTACAACAT
>PWSG01000237.1 GCA_003564055.1 Syntrophomonadaceae bacterium | reverse complement strand
TTTTCCGCATCCTCGTCAATATCCCTGGCAATCTGCTCCATGGCGGCGGCAAAAGCATCAAGGGTTTCTTTAGCCTCTGTATCGTTCGGCTCAATCATCAGAGCTTCTTCTACAATTAACGGGAAGTAAACTGTCGGCGGATGGAAGTTGCGATCGAGCAGCGCCTTGGCTATATCCCCTGCTCCTGCTCCTTTCTTCTTCTCCGGCTTGGCCGAAACTATAAACTCATGCTTACAGATCCGATCATAAGGCACATGGTAGGTTTTTTTGAGCAGGCTCCTCAGGTAGTTGGCATTGATAACCGCATCGGTTGATGCCTCTTTCAAGCCTTCTGCACCCATCATCCGCATGTAAGTATAGGCCTTGATCACTACGCCAAAGTTACCGTAAAAGGAGTGCATCTTTCCTATAGTTTCAGGCACATCGTAATCCAGATAAAAACGGTCGGCTTCTTTGCTAACCAGCGGCACGGGCAAGAAAGGTATAAGCCTTTCTTTTACGCCAACCGGACCGCTGCCGGGTCCTCCACCGCCGTGCGGTGTTGAAAGGGTCTTATGAATATTTAAGTGCACTACGTCAAAACCCATATCCCCGGGGCGGGTGTAACCCATGATAGCATTAAGGTTAGCTCCATCATAATAGAGAAGCCCTCCGGCCTCATGAACAGCCTTGGCCATGGGGATAATCTCTTCCTCAAAGAGGCCCAGGGTACTGGGGTTAGTCAGCATCAGGGCAGCAGTTGTTTCGTCAACTGCCTCTTTTAAGGCATCTAAGTCAACCAGGCCGCGATCGTCACAGGGAATCTGAACAACCTCATAGCCGGCCATACTTACCGTTGCCGGATTGGTTCCATGAGCCGAAAGGGGAATAAGAACCTTGTTACGCTTGTGGTCGCCCCGGCTGCGATGATAAGCCTGGATTACCATCAAACCGGTTAGTTCCCCATGCGCTCCAGCGGAAGGTTGCAGGGTGAAGCGATCCATGGCAGATAACTCTTTTAATCCCTGCTCGAAGTTGTAAAGCAGCTCTAGGGCTCCCTGGGTTGTTTCTTCGGGCTGGCAGGGATGCATAAATGCAAATCCGGGCAAAACTGCTGCTTCTTCATTGATCTTAGGATTATACTTCATGGTACATGAACCCAGCGGGTAAAACCCGGTATCAACCCCAAAGTTCCGGGTTGACAGTTCGGTATAGTGGCGAACCACTTCTACTTCGGAGAGCTCGGGCAATTCAAGGGGTTCGGAACGCTGGGCCTTTTTGGGCAGCAATTCATCCAAAGATTTTTCGGGAACATCATTGGAAGGCAGAGAATATCCCTGACGCCCGGGCCGACTCATCTCGAATAAAAGGGCTTTTGATTTTCTCATTTCCATCCCTCCAATTCCCGGACCAGTACATCAATTTCTTCCCTGGTCCGTTTTTCAGTTACAGCAAATAGCATTGCATTCTTCAACTCCGGGTAAAATGGAGCCAGATCAACGCCTCCTAAAATATTCTTTTCCAGCAATTTCTTGTTCAACTCTGCAGGATCACCGGGAACGGTAACGGCAAACTCTTTAAACGAACTGCCGGGAAACACATCGCCGTAACCTTTCAGGGCTGTAATACTTTCACGGGCATATGCCGCTTTCTGCAGGCACTGTTCCGCCACTTCACGCATACCCTGCGGTCCCATTGCAGCCATATAAACAGCAGCACCAAGAGCAACCAGGGCTTCATTGGAACAGATATTGGAAGCAGCTTTTTCACGCCTGATATGCTGCTCCCTGGTCTGAAGGGTTAGAACATAACCACGGTTTCCTTCACTGTCAACAGTTTCGCCGGCAATACGACCGGGCATCTGACGGACAAACTTACTCCTGGCAGCCATGATACCCAGAAGTGGCCCACCGAATGAAGCAGGCACGCCAAGTCCCTGGCCTTCGCCAACAACAATATCGGCACCATATTCCGCAGGGGGCTGTAATAATGCCAGTGACAGCGGATCGGCAGAAACAACGAGGGATGTTTTATGGTTTTTAACAAGATCAGAAATTCCTTCCATATCTTCTATTAAACCAAAGAAGTTTGGCTGCTGCAGGATCACAGCAGCGATATCGTCATCTATTTTCTTTTCCAGCTCTAAACGATCGGTATGGCCATCTTTGAGAGGAATCTCCTCAATTTCGAGACCGCGGCTGTTAAAGTAGTTTTGCAAAACCGCACGGTAAAAGGGGCTGACCGAACGGGAAACAAGCACTTTAGAGCGACGAGTTGCTCCGCAGCCCATGACGGCGCCTTCGGCTACAGCGGTGCCTCCATCATACATCGAAGCATTGGCCACATCCATGCCGGTCAGCTGGCAGATCATGGTCTGGTATTCAAAAATGGCCTGCAAAACTCCCTGGCTGATCTCGGGTTGATAGGGAGTGTAAGAGGTGTAAAACTCGCTCCGCCCCGTAATATGTTTGATTACGGAGGGGATAAAATGGTCATAAACCCCTGCACCCATAAAGGAAACGCAATTATGGAAATGCTTATTTTTCGAAGCCAGCGTGTTGAGGTGTTTGAAAACCTCTGATTCTGCCATCGCCGGAGGCAAATCCAGGTCCTGCTGCAGGCGTACTTCCCGGGGAATATCTTTAAAAAGATCTTCAACTGTTTTTACCCCGATTTCAGCAAGCATTTCCTCCCGATCTTGATCGGTAAGGGGAAGATAATGTTTACCACCCATAGGCTATTCTTCATCCTCCTCGACTACAAATTTTTCATAAGCAGGTACATCCATCAGTTCATCAAACTGGCTTTCATCTTTAACCTCAACCTTGTAAACCCAGCCTTCACCGTAAGGATCTGAGTTAATTAACTCAGGCTGATCCAGTAAGTCTTCATTAACTTCTGTCACTTTACCGTCAACAGGCGCGTAAAGATCGGCTACCGCTTTAACTGATTCAATTACGGCAGATCCTTTACCAGCTTCTACTTCAGTTCCAACATCAGGCAGCTCAACA
>PWSG01000039.1 GCA_003564055.1 Syntrophomonadaceae bacterium | reverse complement strand
GATTATGTCGGATATGTTGCCAGGGCCGAAGAGCCAGGAGTTAATTAACGCCGAGATGGAAAATGAAACGGTTACCCGGGTAGTGCCGAATGTCTTACAAACTGTCTGGGAAGAAGCCCGGGGCGCAACAGTTAAAGACCCGGATGGCAACTGCTATATCGATCTTACGGCCGGTATTGCTGTAAATAATGTCGGTCACTGCAACCCCAGGGTATTAGAAACAATTAGCAAACAGTCAAAAATGCTCATGCATAATCCTGATGCAACAAACTATCACCGGGTGAAGCTGGGTCAAAAGCTCCAACAAATTGCGCCGGGCAGGCTAAAAGGGAATGTAAAAATGGCTTTCGGGTTAAGCGGCAGTTCGGCTGTTGAAATCGCTACCAAGTTTGCCAAGAGTGCTACAGGTAAGTCACACATCATCGCTTTTGATGGCGCTTACCACGGTGCACTGGGCGCCACCTTATCGCTTACAACCTCGCAGCAATTTCGTTCTAATTACGGACCTTTTCACCCTTATGTACATCACGTGGGCCCGTATGCCTACTGTTACCGTTGTCCATGGGAGATGGAGCATCCCGGGTGCGATCTGGCCTGTGCTAAGTACGTGGAGGACCAATTATTAGGCCCCTCCAGCGGGATTGATATTGGAAATGTAGCCGCGATGATCGTCGAGCCAGTGCAGGGTGAAGGGGGATATGTGCCGCCCCCGGAAGGTTTCTTGAAGGCAATTAAAAAGATCTGTGAAAAAGCGGACATTCTTTACATCGATGACGAAGTCCAGGCCGGTATGGGCCGGACGGGCAAGATGTTTGCCATAGAACATCACGGAGTTGATCCCGACATGATCACCCTGGGCAAAGCCCTCGGCGGGGATTTGCCTTTTAGTGCGGTAATCATGGACAACAGTGTGGCCGAGAAGCTTAGCCCAATGAGTCACATCCTAACTTCTGTCGGTAATGCAACCTCCAGTGCGGTAGCCTGTACCAATATCGATTTGCTGCAGGAAGGCCTGGTTGAACGAGCCGAAAAAGTGGGAGCATACGCTTTAACAGTCCTTAAGGAAATGATGGATGAAATTGAAATAATAGGAGATGTGCGCGGCCAAGGGTTAATGATTGCCGTTGAAGTGGTAAGAAACAGGAATACAAAAGAGCCAATTGATCTTGGCGAATTGATGCAAATACTTCTTGCCTTGAGGGATAAAGGGGTGCTGATGCTTCCCTGTGGTCGGCATACAAACGTTTTACGGTTGATGCCGCCCCTGGTGATTACCAGAAAGCACCTTGATCAAGCCCTGGAGATTATCAGCGAAGTTTTTAAGAGCGTTGAAAAAACTATTAAAAGTTAACAAATCCTGGCTGTACAGAAGAAAACATGCCAGCCTATTGAAAAAGTGGTGATATTAAGTGGCTTACAAGGTAGCGATTGCCGGAGCAGGCCCGGGTGGAGCGGTCTTGGCCCGTGAGCTTGCCCGAAGCGGCATAGAAGTTACAATCTTTGAGAAAAATTCCTTTGACGAGCTGGGTCATGACTGGTCAGACGCCGTTGAGTTTGAAGCCTTGAAAGCGGCAGAAATTGATATGCCTTTATTAGATGGTCTTAAATGGAAAGGCAAGCTGGTTAAAAACACAACAGAAGATGATGGCATCTTTGAAAAACATGCCGTGCCCCGCTTAAGAGTGTTCTCGCCTGGCAGGAAAAACTATAAAGATATTGACTTCAAAATGATTACAACTGATCGCCGCCGCCTGGGTCAATTACTAGCCGGGCAGGCCGATGACTCGGGCGCGGTTATAAAGTATCATCATGAGGCTAAGGGGTTGCTCTTTCGAGAAAATGGCAAAAAAGGACCTGAAGGTGTTAAGGTTTACGGCCTTGCTGTTCGTGATCTGAAAAACGGGTCAGAAGAGAAAATTGAGGCCGATGTAGTAGTTGAATCATCCGGTTTTCACTGCGTTTTACGCAATAGTTTGCCGGCTCACACCGGGTTGGCCGATCCCTTTACTGACGGTGACTTTGCCCTTGTGCACCGGGAAGTTCGCCCCTATCAGCCTGAAAGAGAAGGGGGAATAAAAGAGGCCGGCTCGGAAGCTGAAATTATTCCCGATCATTACCGCTACGGTTATAACAGCGGCTATCAGTGGACCCACATTCATAACGAAGAAAGCATCGATGTCGGTGCAGGGGTTAAAAGCGATATGCCAGGCGTCGATCCGCAGGAGATAATAGAAGCCTTTATTGCCGAACATCCTGCTATCAGACCCGGTCGCATCAGGGGAGGAAGAAGCCTCTGTATAGTCGGGCGTCCCTTGATGAACTTTGTCGTCCCCGGCTTTGTTATCCTCGGTGATGCCGCTTCGACCTCGGTGCCGACAACCGGCTGCGGGGCAGGCTCAGCAATATATACTGGGTTGTGGGCTTCCGGCGTTATAAGTGAAGCTGCTTTAGAAAGAAGAAACGATCTTGAAAACCTGTGGGCAATTAATAAAAAGTTTTACCTGGACAGCAGCCGCGGGCCTTCATTTGCTGCTTTATCGGAGCTGCGAATTATGCTGCAAACCTTAAGTCACGAGGAGCTTGATTTTCTATTCAGCAAAGATCTGCTCGATAAAACCACCCTGCAGGATGCGATTAATGGCCATTTTAGTCCGCCGTCTATTGCTAAAAAAATAAAATCTTTTCAAAGTGGCTTAAGCAGTCCAAATATCCTGCTTAAGCTAAGCCGGGCAGTTTCCAGGGCGGAAAAAGTTTATAAACATTACCAAGACTATCCGCCCCAGTGGGAAGCTGCCGCCTTTGAAAAATGGAAAAAAAGGGCCCTTGAACTGCTTACCACCATATAACTATTTGTTTAATCCTGCCTGCAAAGCAAGACCTTGCTAAAACCTGAAGTTCTTTGTGTATAATCTCCCAATCCGGCAATAGCAAATAGTTTGCATGTTAACTATTTTTATGTTAAAATAGTTAACGTGTTAACTAAAGGTGGGCTAAAGATGCGTGAAATTGATATAAAAGATATCTG
>PWSG01000157.1 GCA_003564055.1 Syntrophomonadaceae bacterium | reverse complement strand
TACTTCCTTTCCAGATCTCCAATGTTCGACAAAATCTGCACCTCCGTTATGATTGAATTACCAGTTTATAGTTATAGCCGGCAGTCATAATTAAAAAATCACGAATTCTCCTGACTTGCCCGGTTTAATCCTAACCTGGACAGGGTTTCAGGCCTGGGTATGCCTTCCTTAGTCCAGCCCCGCAGTTCGTAATATTCTGAGAGCATTTTGCCCAGGTGGGGCAGGCTTCCGGCGGCTGCTCCTTCTCCGCGGTCATGGGTCAAAAGACGGGGAGGCAGGGGATCATCTTTGCGGCTAATACCCATTTTATTATTAATCTTACGCTTCAGGTTAAAAATACGTTCCCCGGTAAGAAACAATTCATTTTGATCATATTCCCAGCCTGTTATATTAGAAACCCACTCTGCAATGCTTGCAGGAGGCACATGACCCCTGATTAAAAATTTACAAAGGCCGAGAGCGTTAAACAGGACCATGTAATCCTGCATTGTTTTGGCCAACAGCGCTTTATCTTCGGTGCCATGGGGTTCGTATTCATCTTTTAACCCGATTATTGAGGCCGGAAAAGCTCGATTTTCATTGAAATAGGTTAGCCCTTCCAGGTGGCAGGCCCCTCTGTTTCCCGTGGCATAAATTACAGCCATACTGGTAAATGCGCGCGGATCGTGGTAAGCAACTTCTAAACCCTTACTTTCTACCGAAAATTCTTTGGCCAGAGGTCCAAAATATTCGGCAGCCTGCTTTACTCCCCGGGCCAGATATTCTCCCAAACCTTCACGGTATGCTATCTGCCTGATCAGGTGTAAAATGGCCTCACCGCTGCCCCATTCCGGTTTTATTTCATCTAACAATTCCCCAGGAATTAAATTATGTTCATAAAGTTCCATGGCAAAGGCAACCATTGACGAGCCTGACATTGTATCAATACCCATACGGTTACAGAGGTCATTAGCTGCTATAACATAGGACGGGTCATCATTTAGGCACATTGCACCAAAACCTGCAACAGTCTCATATTCCGGACCGTGCGAAATAGTACCGCTATGTGGACCAACCGGCACTTCCATTTCCTTGCCGCAGCGAATAGGGCAGGCAAAACAAGCATAGTGTTTGGCGAAGAACTTTCCCCCCATAGCCTGGCCGGAAACTTGAGCCGCGCTTTCTGTCCAGCTGCCACCTGTCCAGTTGCGGATTGGCAGATCCCCGAGTTTCTCTACTACCGGAACCCCGCCTGCTGTGCCATAATCACTTAACCCTTTTGCTTTTTCACGGATAGTCGGCATTACTTTTTTGCGTGCTGCAGCCAGCCCTTCTTTATCGGCCAGGGGCGGCAGGTTATCGCTTTTTTCTACGGCAATCGCTTTTAAGTTTTTCGAGCCCATCAGTGCCCCCATGCCGCATCTCCCGGCAGCCCGGGCATCAACCCCGTCGATCATGACAGCCGATATGAGCACTTCATTTTCACCGGCCGGACCAATGGCGGCAACTCTCGTTTTTTCACCGTGTTCAGCCTGCAGCTTTTCTACCGTGGCGTAAACATCTTCGCCCCATAACGCAGAGGCGTCTTTCACGGCAAACTCTCCCTCACTGAAGCAGAGATAGACAGGTTTTTCGGCTTTACCGGTAATAACCAGGCCGTCGTAGCCGGTGTTTTTAAATGATGACGGCCAGAATCCTCCGACTATAGCTTCAGCCCAAATACCCGTCGCCGGTGATTTCCCGCAAAAGGCCGCTTTACAGGCGGTGGGAACGTTATAGCCTGTAAGTAAACCCGAAAAGATCATCAGCGGCGCTTCGGCCGAAAGTGGGGAATACCGATCATAGCCCCTTTCTTCAAAAATTTTGGCAGCAAGCCCGCTGCCGCCCAGGTAATTCCTGTAGTCTTCTTCCGGGATCTCTGTTGTCTTTTGCGCCCCGGAACTTAAATCAATTTCTAAAATCTTACCATGAAAACCTGCCATACAGATAGCTCCTTTCAACCTTTATTGTGTCTATGCTTTTGCCATAATAACCGTTCTAATAAAGTATAAAGTAATAACCATCAGTGCAGCGGATCCAAAAGCAACTATAATACCTAATATGTTTTCCATATATTCTGGCTTTAAAATAAGCACTAAGCCCAGTACGAACATCAAACATCCAGCACTTAGCTTTAAAAATCTCCCTCTTTCTTCGGTTAATTTCATAGTACGCATTCTAACTACAGCCAGCAAAAAAATTATTAATTCAACTGACAAGTAAATCGAAAGATAAATAATAAACAAGAGTATATATTGCGACAAGGGCAACTCCAGGCCAGAGACTATACTCGTCCATATAAAAGGAAAACCTGCTGTACAGGGTAATTCTATGAGTGCTATGCCCAGGGCCATCACAGCTGTCGCTAAAATCATCGGAATTATAGATTTTGTATAAAATATATTTCTTACCTGTTGATAGTATTTTGCCTTATAACTATCAGGGATACTAAAGGAAATGCCTTTTTTAAGAACAAAATAATCTTTTATACTAAATAAACCTAAAACTATAACTACTCCAGCAACAACATTTCGGATCCAAAACAATTGCGAAGCAAAAATCATTATATTTAAAGCTCCAAGAATAAATAAACCGTAAACCAAGGTTGTTACGATTAAGAAGGTTAAGCCAACCACAATAATTCTTCCCCTTGAAGCAGAATGTACTATAATAGCCAGCAAAAAAGTTAAGACAAAAATAGAACAGGGATTAAAACCATCCAAAAACCCAATTAATACAGTAGTAAACATTATTGGTGTAGCATATAAATCAATCTCACCAATGAGAGGCAGATAAATTAAACTCATTTCACTTTTTACTTCGGTTTCATAGAGGGCATATTCTATGGCCTGGATAATTTCATCCTCAATCATGGGTGAGAATCCTAACCAGTACTGCTCATTAATTATAGTTGTAGGGAATACCATTGATTCAATACCAATTTCTTCTCGCATCTCATGGAATTTTTCACGGTTTTCAGCATTGTAAACAACTTCAAATATTTTTATTTCAACCG
>PWSG01000042.1 GCA_003564055.1 Syntrophomonadaceae bacterium | reverse complement strand
TTCAATTCCATTAAACATTGAAGTAAATAAAATAGTCATGGCAATAATACCCGGGACAAGAAACTGCAGGTAATCACCTTCCCCGGCCTGTTCGAAAACCGGCCCGAAACCGAAACCAAGGGCGAAAAGAAACAGCAAGGGTTGTCCGAGAGCACCTATAATTCTCGACTTTGAGCGGAAATATCTCTTTAACTGGCGCAGCCAGAGGATGTAGACTACATTCATGGTTAAGATCTCCTCCTTAGATATCTTCCAGCCATTTGTTTAAATGTTTCCGGTCCCTCTTCCCGGATTGTTTTGCCGGTCATATTTAGAAAAGCCTCTTCCAGAGAAGTAGTGCCTGTTCTTTTTTCTAACTCGCGGGGGGTGCCCTGATCAATAATTTCCCCATGGTCAATTACTGCTACCGTGTCGGCAACTCTTTCCGCTTCTTCCATGATGTGTGTGGTCAGGAATACGGTAATATTTTCTTTTTCATTAAGCTCACGAATGTGTTCCCAGAGCAGGTTACGGGTTTGGGGATCAAGACCTAAGGTTGGCTCATCAAGGAAAAGAATTTTCGGCAGGTGCAGCAACCCCCTGGCGATCTCCAGCCTTCTTTTCATCCCTCCGGAAAACTTTTTGACCTGCTCATCTTTGCGCTTCCATAATTGCATTAGTTTAAGCAGCATTTCTATCCTCTTGCTTTGAATTTGTTTGGGAACGCTATAGAGAACTGCATGCAAGGTCATGTTCTCGCAGGCGGTCAATTCCTCATCAAGGCTGGGATCCTGGAACACTATACCAAAAGAATTTCTGGCGGCAGCCTGATCGCGGACCGGATCAAAGCCATTTATTTTCATGAATCCGCTGGTTGGTTTCGACAGTGTGGTGAGCATTTTAATGGTAGTAGTTTTTCCGGCACCATTGGGCCCTAAAAAAGCAAAAATCTCTCCATGCTTAACTGTGAAAGATATGTTATTAACTGCAGTTATACTGCCGTATTTTTTTGTCAGCTCCTGTGCCTCAATGGCATGTTTACATTTCTGCATATCCAGGTTCATTTGCTAAGCCTCCTGAATTATATCCTTTTCATGTTCAATATTTTTTTCATGCAATCTTAATTATACTATTGATTAGCCCACAATAAAGCAAAAATTTCATATCGTTACAGGTTTTTTTGAGCGCAAATAGAACATTATCATGCTTTATTGTATATACTTGTGATCAGAAAATATATTTTAGTAAGGAGTTTTTAGCATGAACCACATTATTGATTTGCTTAAAGAGCACCGTTCGGTTCGCAAATTCGAAAAAAGAAATGTAGAAGAAAAAAAAGTTAACGCTATAATTGAATCCGCACAATGGTCGGCCACCTCAAGTAATTACCAGGCTTACACAATTATTCGGATAAGCGATCCTGAAAAACGAGCGGCAATTGCCAGGTTGGCGGGGGGTCAAAAATGGATTGAAGAATGTCCGCTTTTTTTAGTTTTTTGTGCAAACTTAAAGCGAAGTAAAAAATACTGGGAAGAAATCGACCCTTTAATTCTCTCCAGTACTGAACTGTTTATCACCGCTACAGTGGACACTGCTCTTGCGGCACAAAAGGCATTTATTGCAGCACAGTCATTGGGTTTAGGCGGGGTCTATATTGGTGGAATTCGAAATGATTTGCCAACCCTCTGTGAAATGCTTGATATCCCGGAACTGACGTACCCAGTTTTCGGCATGTGTCTTGGTTACCCGGCAGAATTTCCGGATCAGAAACCGCGCCTGCCCAAAGAAGTTATATTAAAAGAAGAGTTTTATAATGAGCAAGGGGATGAAAACCTGATAGAAGCATATAACAGTTTAATAAATGCCTACTATAGCGAACGAACAGCCGGCAAAAAAGATGATACCTGGAGCAAAAACTGTGGCAGCTCAATGATGGCAAAAAAACGAGAATACCTCGGCAGTTTTCTTGAAGCAAGAGGACTAGGATCAAGATAAAGATATATTGGGTGAAATGCAGTGTGCCACATGGCACAGATGAATTTTCCCGGAATGGGAATTCTGCCTTTTGGTTCCTCGAAAAGTAATGCCAGGTTAATTATTAAGTCGTGTTATGATAAGCATAATGAAAGCAGCTCCAGGACACTTTAGCCAATAGAGCTGCAGGAATAATACTAAAATCGATATGATTTTGGAACTCTCCTGTTTCACGCCTTTTTAAAGGAAGGTTAAATTATCTTAAAGTGGAATCTATTTATTAGCAAGGAGTTGTGAAGTTAGTAGTTTAATTTAAGACTTAAAATATAAGTTCCTGCTCTGTTTGCAGTCAGAATCAGTTAGCAGGCGAGGTGAGCCAATGAGAACAATTGGCATCTTAGGCGGTATGAGCTGGGAGTCAACGGCAAAATACTACCAGATCATTAATAATGTTGTTTATAAGCGTCTGGGTGGTTTAAATTCAGCACGGATGATTATATACAGCTTCAACTTTGATCAAATAAGCAAACTGCAGAAAAAAGGCAGCTGGACTGCTGCGGGTGAAGAACTGGCCCGGGGCAGACTAATATTCCGCTTTTTGATACTACAGAAATCCATGCCTGCAGGGCTGCGGAAATTGCCCTGCTGAAATAGTTTAACCCAATCCGGGCAAAAAGCTTCTCGAGGTGATTTAAATGAAACGCAGGGAAAATGATGATTTTACACTTATAAAAGGGGCTGAGGACGATAATGTCTACATTTTAAGCAAAAAACTGAAAGAAAGATGGTTTAACTATTTCTGGCAGAGTGCTGCGGCCGGCCTGATTACTTTTGCTGTACTTTATGTTTTTTTGGAAGTAATTCAGTTGATCATCCTGGCCGGTGTTGGTTCTACATTTTTTACCATATTCGCACTTCCCGGCAACAGGACTGCAAGCAATCGCAATATTATAGGATCTTATATTATATGTGTTATAGTAGGTTTGTTCTGTATCTATACGGTTTCGCAGAGTTTAGGTGGCGGTTTGGCAGTTGGTCTTTCCGCTCTTTTTATGGTTATAACTGATACGGAACATCCTCCGGCAG
>PWSG01000119.1 GCA_003564055.1 Syntrophomonadaceae bacterium | reverse complement strand
GGTCCCGGCTTGCCCATGGATTCTGTGGAATCATACGTTATTGAAGAAGGCCTCGTAACCGTTTATCATGAAGAAGAACCCCGGAATTATATCAGGCTGTGGGTCTCTCCCCAAACAGAAGAAGTTCTATATATAAATAAGGATTCACATCCTCTCTCTACGTTTTCCAGTGAACACCTGCTGATAGAAATCACCATTAAATCCTCAGATAACCGCTAACCCAAGTTTCGGCTGCTAACAAACCCACGCAAAAAGCCCGCATCGTTTTTCACGGGCTCAGCCTTAATCGGTATAATTAA
The DNA here is from genome assembly GCA_003564055.1 of Syntrophomonadaceae bacterium. Lineage (GTDB taxonomy): Bacteria > Bacillota > Dethiobacteria > DTU022 > DTU022 > T3SED10-7. The sequence continues at coordinate 2,746 of PWSG01000119.1, read as the reverse complement.
GTTTTTTATAATAAGCATAGCAAAACCGGCAAGCCCTAATTAGATATCCAGGTTTTGGACCTGACGGGCATTCTCTTCTATAAACAAGCGACGTGGTTCAACTTTATCCCCCATTAGCACTCCAAAAATATTATCGGCTTTCATGGCATCAATAAGTTCGACCCGCTTGATAACTCTGGTTTCAGGGTTCATGGTAGTTTCCCAGAGCTGTTCCGGATTCATCTCCCCAAGACCTTTATAGCGCTGAAGGCTTATTCCACCATCACGTGACCATTTGTCTAAAAGCTTGTTTAGTTCTTCTTCCCGGAAAAGATACTCCATTTTCTTGCCCTTTTTAACCTGGTATAAAGGAGGTTGGGCAATGTATATAAAACCGCTGTCTATTAACTGCGGCATAAAGCGATAGAAAAAAGTCAGCAAGAGAACCCTTATATGAGAACCGTCTACATCGGCATCAGTCATGATGATGATTTTCTGATAACGGGCTTTTTTAATATCAAATTCACCCTCAATTCCTGTGCCCAGGGCAGTAATCAGGGCTCGAATTTCTTCATTGGCCAGGATCTTGTCCAATCTTGCCTTCTCAACATTGAGAATCTTGCCGCGCAGCGGTAAGATCGCCTGAAAATGACGATCGCGGCCCTGTTTTGCCGAACCTCCCGCAGAATCACCCTCAACAAGAAACATTTCGCTTTCTGCAGGATCTTTTGAAGTGCAGTCAGCCAGTTTGCCGGGCAGATTGCTGATTTCAAGGGCACTTTTACGCCTGGTCAGTTCCCTTGCCTTGCGGGCGGCTTCCCGGGCCCGGGAAGCCCGGATTGCTTTCTCTATAATTCTTCTTGCGACTGAAGGGTTTTGTTCAAGATAAGCTTCGATTCCATCGTAACAGATATTATCTACAGCACTACGGACTTCACTGTTCCCCAGTTTTGTTTTCGTTTGTCCTTCAAACTGGGGGTCCAACAGCTTAACGCTTAGAACAGCTGTAAGTCCTTCCCTGATATCCTCTCCTGACAAATTGCCCTGGTTGTCCTTAATCATTCCCATTTTACGGGCAAAATCATTAATCAACCTGGTTAGTGATACCTTAAAGCCGTATTCGTGAGTTCCGCCTTCATGGGTATGAATATTGTTGGCGTAAGAATATAGCACTTCAGCGTAACCGGCGTGGTACTGCAGGGCAAGCTCCACTTCAAAGCCGTTTGCCGACTGCTGAAAATAAAGGGGTTTATTGGGAACAGTTTCTTTTCCCTGGTTAAGAAAATCAACATACTCCTTGATACCACCGTCATATTTGAATTTCTCCGACCGGCCGCTGCGCATATCCTTAAAGGCAATCCTGGTCCCTTTATTAAGAAAAGCAAGTTCTCGAAGTCTTTGAATAACAATTTCGTTATCAAAACTTATGCTTTCAAATATTTCCTTGTCAGGTAAAAAGGTAATCTTCGTTCCTGTTTTGCTGACACTGCCAGTTGCTTTAAGATGTGTTTTCATTTTTCCTTTTTCATAGCGCTGGCTGTATATCCTGCCATCCCGGTAAACCTCAACCTCTAGCCATTTCGATAAAGCATTAACTACAGATACACCAACTCCGTGTAAGCCGCCGGCTACTTTATAACTGTCATTACCAAACTTGCCTCCGGAATGAAGAGTGGTTAAAACAACTTCAACAGCGGGACGCCTTTCCTGTGGATGCTCTTCCACGGGTATGCCCCGTCCATCGTCAGTTACGGTAACGCTGTTATCTTGATTAATAACCACCTTGATTTGTTTGCAGTAACCGGCCAGGACTTCATCTATGCTGTTATCTACAACTTCGAAAACAAGATGATGCAGTCCGCGGCTCGAAGTAGAGCCAATGTACATACTTGGACGGCGCCTTACAGCCTCGAGTCCTTCCAAAACCTGGATATGCTCAGCATTATAAGCATTTATAATATCCTTTTTCTTAGCCATTGTTCACCTCTTGGAACATAAATATCTGCTGATCATGCTTTTTTTTGATTTGCATAAGCCACTGGGACAGCTCTATCTTCTTCCCTTCGGCATTCGCTGCGCGCCGGGACGCTCGAACCGTCCACATGGCGCCGCTTATTCAGTAATCTTTCGCTGTAGTGCTAAGTTATTATATCATTTTTTTTTCATGAAACCCAACTAAAACTGCTCAAAGGGTATTATTACGCCGCCTGGAAAGTGTAAGAGGCGAAATAGGAGATAAATAAGCGTTCCTGCAGGTAACAACAAAAGATTTATGTCGCTCAGAACCAGTGCCAGTTCCTGCAGGCTTCAAAGATGCATTATTGATAAAATCTTTATTTATATCGCTTTTTTCTGGATCAAGATGAAAAATACCAATTAACTCACGGGTAAATACAATTTCAGCTCCTCCTATATGTAAAAACATGATCGTCCTCCTTCTATACGTCAAAACATCTCTAAAGGGTTGCTAAAACTTAATACTCTGATTTATTTAAAACCGTATACTATTTTCTCTATTTATAATTATTGTTGTTTTATAAAGGGTTCTATTGTAAAAAAAATATCTTTGACCACTTTCCCCCCCGCATGATTATTTAATTTTACAATTAGTTTTGGTTTTAAAAAAGAAAGATGATAGGCCCATACAGAATCTTTAACCTTAACCCTGAGAATTCCCGCCCTGATATTATCTGCACTGGTTACCTCTGAAAGCTCAGGCCCTACTATATCATTCCAGCATTCAACTACCCGGTATTGTTTGTAGCCC
>PWSG01000156.1 GCA_003564055.1 Syntrophomonadaceae bacterium | reverse complement strand
CTTAAACCCGGAGACTGGACTGCTGTGAAAATATGCGCTGCTTCTCCATATAATTTAATGGCTGTTGCCATATAGCAGGTTTGTTTTGGAGAGCGGGCAATAAATTAAAACTTTAAAAGAGAGATTTAAAATTAAATTTCCGAGGTGAAAATAATTGCGGGCAGATATAATCTGTGTTGGAAATGAGCTATTGACCGGCCTTGTTGAGAACACCAACAGCGGTTTTTTAGCCAGGCGGCTTTGGTCGGCCGGGATATCAGTCCGCGAAGTTTCAGTGGTGGCAGACGACAAGCATGCCATAAGATTTGCCCTGGAAAGAGCACTGGATGAAAGTGACCTGGTTATTATAACCGGAGGACTGGGGCCAACAGACGATGATCTGACCAAAGAAACTGTTGCCGATATAATTAAGCTGCCTCTTATATTAAATGAACAGTGGCTTGATAAGCTGGAAAGGTTTTTTAGTAAGCGGGGTATTAAAATGCCTGCAAACAATCGCAAACAGGCCATGGTTGTAGAAGGCGGTATTCTTTTAGAAAATCAACGTGGGACGGCTCCAGGAATGATAGTGGAAAGAGCGGGTAAGATAATAGTCATGCTGCCAGGTCCGCCGCAAGAGCTGCAGACAATGTTTGATAATCAAGTTTTGCCGCACCTTGCTGATAATAATAAAACCAGTTTGACAGCTGTAAAAACCCTGAAATGCATAGGAATTGGCGAGTCAATGCTGGAAGAGAAAATTAAAGCACTGGGTAAGTGGGATCTACCTCCAATCTCTTATGTGGCCAGAGGTTATGAAGTTGACCTGCAAATTAAAGGCACCGGTGAAAAAGAAGATGCAGCAATTTCGATCAATAAGGCGGAAAAGATTTTGCTTTCGGTGCTGGGTGATTGTATATATGGCAGTGATGATGACACACTGGCCGGCCGGGTGGCGGATTTATTAAAATCCAGGAAGTTAAAACTGGCCCTGGCTGAATCCTGCAGCGGAGGCCTGCTTTCAGACTTAATTACCGATATTCCGGGCAGTTCGGATTTCTACAGGGGTGGTTTGATACCCTATAATTCAGAACTTAAAACTGATCTGCCAGGCATTACGAAAGAATTTCTAAATAGAGAAGGGGAAGTCAGCGCTGCGACTGCACAGGCAATGGCTGAAGGGGTAAAAGAGCTTTTTAATGCAGATGTTGCGATCGGTATTACAGGTGTGGCTGGTCCGGAAAGTGACAGTGCAGGAAACCCGGTGGGCCTGGTTTATATCGCTGTTTCGGCACCGGGTGTATCTGAAAGTAAAAAGATTAAGCTGGGTGGGGGAAGGCGGGCAATAAAGGAAAGGTCTGCACAGATTGCTTTAGATCTTCTGCGAAGAGTTTTGCTTGAAATTTAATGAGGCTGGTTTAAAATTTTCACATACTCACTTTGCTTAATTTTGCTCCATCGGCACTTCTAAGCTGCTCGTTATTACGGACGCTTTAAGTTTCAATTAACTTACAATAACTCTTGTAATTGAAACACGTAACCATGAGTTTTAATTAAATCTTATAACAATTAAGAAGGGCATGTTTGGTAACGAGAAACTAAAACCAACTGTTTCCAGAAAGGCGCAGATTTTATGTTAAGACTTTTTATCGCCCTTGAACTTTCCGATCAGCAAAAAAAAGAGATGCATGAACTTCAGCAAAGAACAAAACAATATCTAAAAGGGGTTCGCTGGGTTCGTCCGCAAGGAATGCACCTGACCCTTAAATTCTTAGGCGATACCGAAGAAAGCAGGGTCGAACAGGTTCAAGATATCCTTAAACAAGCATCTGAACAAATTGACCCTTTCGCAATAAAATACGGCAGCAGCGGAGTTTTCCCGGGGCCAAAAAAAGCTAGAGTACTCTGGGTAGGTTTAAAAGATGGTGAAGAAAAGGCAAAACTGCTGGCAAATATTCTTGAAGAAGGCTTTTGTAAAATCGGTTTTAAAAAAGAAAAGCGCCATTACAGCCCTCATCTAACTATAGGAAGACTGCGCAATCCGCAGCCTGAGGAAATGGTAAAAAAGTATCTTGAAAAAGAAAGCACATTTTTAAGCTCGTCAGTTGAGGCGCAAAGTGTTATATTGTATCAGAGCAAAATTTCTGTGCAGGGGGCCGAATATACCGTGCTCTGCAGAAAATCATTTCATTAATAGCAGGAAATAGCGATCGAAAAAAGAATTATGGAGTTAAAATGAACCCGTATAAGGAGGTAAGGCAATTGGAAAAAGAAAAAGCACTTGAAGCCGCATTAGTACACATCGAAAAACAGTTTGGCAAGGGTTCGGTAATGAAATTAGGACAGGATGCCACAGTAGAGGTTGCAGCAATCCCAACAGGAAGTCTTGCACTTGATGTCGCATTAGGGGTGGGCGGTGTGCCCAGGGGTAGAGTAATTGAAATATTCGGGCCTGAATCATCAGGTAAGACTACTGTTGCATTACATGTTATCGCGGAAGCACAAAAAAGAGGCGGTTACGCGGCCTTTATCGATGCCGAGCATGCGCTTGATCCACAGTATGCAACTAATCTAGGTGTCAATCTCGACGATTTGTTAGTTTCACAACCGGATACGGGCGAGCAGGCCTTAGAGATAGCTGAAGCGCTGGTGCGCAGCAACGCTATAGATGTTTTGGTTATCGATTCCGTGGCGGCGCTTGTTCCAAGGGCTGAAATCGAAGGTGAAATGGGTGATGCACATGTCGGCCTTCAGGCCAGGCTTATGTCCCAGGCCCTGCGTAAACTTTCAGGCGTGATCAGCAAGTCTAAAACAAGCGCAGTATTTATTAATCAGATTAGAGAAAAAGTGGGGATAATGTTTGGGAACCCTGAAGTTACACCTGGTGGCAGGGCATTAAAGTTTTATTCTTCGGTCAGGATGGATGTGAGGAGAATAGAATCGCTTAAAATTGGCTCTGACCAGATAATTGGTAACAGAACAAAGGTTAAAGTTGTTAAAAATAAGGTTGCGCCTCCCTTTAAGGTTGCAGAGTTCGATATTCTTTACGGTAAAGGAATTTCTGCTGAAGGTTCACTT
>PWSG01000323.1 GCA_003564055.1 Syntrophomonadaceae bacterium | reverse complement strand
CAATATGGCTAATACCAATCTTTCAAATATTGACACCCTGCTTCAAAAACGCTTTGACCTGGTACCTAACCTGGTCAATACAGTTAAAGCCTACATGAAGCATGAACGAGAAGTCTTAGAAACAATTACCAGGGCCAGGACGGAATACCAGAACGCCCAAACATTGCAAGAAAACGCCGGGGCTGATGATAAAGCTTCAAGAGGACTTAAAACTCTTTTTGCGGTGGCAGAAAACTACCCCGAACTTAAAGCTAACAAGAATTTTATGATGCTGCAGGAAGAATTGGTAGGAATTGAGAATAAGATTGCTTATTCGAGACGGCGTTATAATAAAACGGTAATGATTTTAAATATGGTCATCCAGAAGTTTCCGAACAATTTAATTGCCCGTTTATTTAATTTTGAAACCCGTGAATACTTTTCTGCCGAATCAGACAAGGTTCGCACTGTTCCTGGAATAGAAATGCAAGGTGGTGATAGTAAGTAATGGACCCAATTTACGGACGTATAGCGGCCAATAAAAGGCGCACTTTCTTCCTTTTTTTATTGTATGCTGTTTTATTTGTGGGAATCGGTTATTTCGCAGGGATATATATTGGTGACCCTGCAGCAGGAATTGTCATCGCAGTCATTATTTTTGCTGTCCTTTTCTTGATCAGCTTCTTCAGTGGACAAAGTGTTGTCACATCGATGGCGGGAGCAAAAGAAGTCTCCAAGCAGCAGGAACCTTTTCTATACAATACGGTAGAAGCCTTAAGCATTGCGGCAGGAAAACCAATGCCTAAAATCTATATTATAGATACCGATGTACCAAATGCTTTCGCTGCCGGCCGCAACCCGCAAAATGCTGTCATTGCAGTTACCAGGGGCTTAATGAAACGCTTGAACCGCCAGGAGTTAGAAGGAGTCATCGCCCACGAAATGGCCCATATCAACAACTACGATGTTTTACTGGCAACAGTTGCAATAGTGCTGGCTGGAACAATCGTTTTTTTTAGTGTAATAGCAAGGAACATGCTCTTTTTTGGTGGCATGGGACGCGGTGGCCGAAGAAGCGGTCAGGGTCAGTTAATTGCCCTGGCAGTATTAATTGTTCTGGCAGTTTTAGCTCCAATCTTCGCCCAGCTGCTTAAATTCGCCATTTCCAGGCAGCGCGAGTACCTGGCTGATGCTACTGCTGCAGACTTCACCGGTTACCCTGAAGGCCTGGCCAGCGCCCTGGAAAAAATCACAAACCAGCAGGTCAAGAACAGTCCCATTGAAAACAGCGCCTTAAACGGGCTCTATATTGTTAACCCTTCCCTGGGCGCCAGGCAGGGGAACAGGGCCAATGCTCTTTTTTCCACTCACCCGCCGGCTGCAGAAAGAATTAAGCGCTTGCGAGCCATGTAAGCTCAGACAATAGGCTAATAAGTTACAAAGAACGAAGTTATTTAAAAAACCGGGGCTCACGCTCCCGGTTTTTTTTCAGGTAAGTTTGACCTGGTATGCTTTTATTTCGCGCTGGAGCAGTTTTGCGCCAACTTCTTCAAAAGTATCAGGACTGCCGCTTACAAAAAACCGGCAGCGTAATTTATCGCTGTCAAGAGGGTTAGACATACCACTGCTTGTAAGAATCGCTTCAACTTCCAATGCAATCTGTTCTGCCGAATTTATTAGGTTAACAGAAGGGCCAACAACTTTCTGGATTAAATTTTCCATCATTGGATAATGGGTGCAGCCCAGAATGAGGGAGTCTATTTGTTCTTTAACAAGCGGGTCAAGGTACTCATGAGCCACCTTTTTAGCTTCGGGTGTATCAACCAGGTTGTTTTCTACTAACAAAACAAAAAGGGGACAGGCTTTACAGGCTATATGCAAGCTGCCGTTTTTTTTGCGCAGGGCTTTCTCGTATTCTGAACTGTTAATGGTTCCTACCGTGCCGATGACCCCGATTCTTCCGCTTTCACTTTTAGCAAGGGCTGCCCTGACTCCCGGTTCGATAACCCCGAGGACAGGCTGCTCACAAGCAGCCTGGTAGTATGATAAACCAGCCGCCGTAGCAGAGTTGCAGGCAATAACGAGCAATTTAATTTCCTGGTGCCGAAGAAACTCAATCATTTCAAAAGTAAAGCGGCGAACTTCTTCATATGACCGCGGACCATAGGGCATCCGGGCCGTATCGCCAAAATAGATGATTCTTTCACGAGGCAGACGACGGTTGATTTCGTGAACAACTGTCAGACCTCCGACACCCGAATCAATTACCCCTATTGCCCTGTGGGCATTAATTATTTGTTCCCCGGTTAACGCCATCTTTATTTCGCCTTCATTCTGCTAAAATAACCGCCCATTATCTTTCGTGTATCAAAAATAGAAATAAAAGCTTCAGGGTCAAAATCTTTCATCTTTTTCAGCAAGGCAGGCAGCTCTTTTCTTTTCAATAACACCTGTAAATTGGTACGGGGTGCGCCTTCCATACCGTAGCAGGGCATCGAAGTTACACCATAGCCGAGTTCGCGCAGCGATTGATCGAGCGTTCCGCCATTTTTTACAGTAACGATTTGGGCTAGGACATAGCCGACAGCAATTTTCTCCTCGATCCAGCTTCCAACCAGGTTACCGGAAGCAAAACCAAGCCCGTAAGCTACTATATTGGACCACTGATCGATATTAGATAAAACCATACTAAGGGCAGCAAGATAAATGATCACTTCAAAAAAACCGATTGAAGCGGCAATTTTACTCTCTCCCCTGGTTAAATATATTATGCGAACTGTGCCCAGGGTAACGTGGGCAATTTTCGCAATAAATATTGCCAGCATAGTTAAAACAACCAACTGTTATAACCCTCCTAAAACACCTTTTGTAAGGCATCCTTCTCGTTTAGATCAGACTGTATTGTAACAATCTCTTAATTTAATGTCAATCAAGTTATTTTTGTAAAGCTAAAGCGGCGGTTGATAACCGCCGCTTATATCATTTGCGAAACAGGTTATAAAAATTACCTGGTTACCACTATAAACATTTAAAACATTTTACCCATTTTCTCTGATCGCGAAGCAACGATATCCATGGCATATATGTTCTTAACCCTTATTAAGGTTCCTTTCATACCCAGTGACCTGGACTCAATAATACCTGCACTTTCAAACTTGCGTAAAGCATTAACAATCACCGAGCGGGTAATGCCAAGGCTGTCTGCAATTTTACTGGCCACAACCACGCTTTCATTATTGCTAATGTTTTTTAGTATTTCGCGAATCGCTTCAACTTCCGAGTAGGAAAGGCTTTCAAAAGCGCCTTCTGCAAGCTCTTTATTCCTAATTTCTTCTTCTTCCTGGTCGCTCATTTCATGCTTGATGTACATGCCGGCCAGGGCCGCACTGACTTCAGCCAGGATTAAATGATCTATCTCTAATTCACTGCCGGGATGAAACAGCAGCAAAGACCCCAATCGCTTGCTCCCACTGCGAATAGGCAGCGCCGTAAAGGTCACTTCTTTACTGCCTTTCTCATCAAGATAAGATTGGTTAATCTGGGGTTCTGCAATTTTCATCTTTGACGAAAGAACAGGATCTTCTGCAAAAGTGCCGGCTTTAATATTGCTTTCCAGGCGGCCATCTATACTAATTTCATCTGTATGACTGCCCAGGATGGACCCTTCCTTATCTAAAATTAAAGCAGCTGATTTAGTTGCTTCAGCAATGGCTTTAGTTTCATCATGCAAACCGTCATCCTCACTTTTAGGCATAAGGAATACGCGGTTCAGTTTTCTGATCTGATCTAAGACATGATTGTCTTTCATATTGATAATCCTCCTTTCATTTGTTTATAATACAAAATAGTGTTTATGTCAATAATATTCCAAATCTTGCAGGATAAAATGAAATTTTATGCTCTTTTTTTTCCAAAATCAATCCAGGAACGACTTATATACTCTCCCTGTAAAGAAGTTCTGCTATCCGGTAAATCTCTTTTAAAGGCAAGCCTGAAATACGAGCGATGGCCCTGCAATCCTCATATTCAGGAGCAAAGTGCAGAAGGGTTTTTTCACCGGGAGCAGGGCACGATTTGATCCTGATCAGCCCCCATTCCGTTTGCACAGTGCTTGTTTCCCTTGGTCGCATCAGTTTGCGGACTGTTTGATAACGCAAACCCAGGGTTGATGTTTCATAGAAGATCAGGTCTTTTATTTTTTTCGCCTTCTCGGGTGGAGCAAGGACCGTCAGTTGAACTGCAGGCCGATTTTTTTTCATCTGGATCGGAGCATAGCAAACATCAAGCGCTCCGGCTTTAAAAAGCTCTTCCATCAGGTAGCTGAAGTATTCCGGATTTTGGTCATCTATATTGGTTTCGATTAAAACCACTTCTTCTTCATAGTAGACCTGGGAGGTTTCATAAAAACCGAGCAAAATTCGCAAAAAATTGGGATACCCGGGATCAATACTACCTGCTCCGTAACCGACCTTCTCAATATTAAAAGATGGCAGAGAGCCGAATGATTCAGCCAGGGTAGTTACAATTGCCGCCCCGGTTGGGGTAACCAGCTCAAAATCAAGATCACTGCCCTTTATCGGCACCTGACGTTTCGCGAGCAGTTCAAGTGTAGCAGGTGCAGGCAGGGGTAGTTTGTCATGCGCACACTGCACCTCTCCCCTTCCGGCAGGCAGCGGTGAACAGATAATTTTATCAACCCGAAGCAGATAGAGGGCAGAGGCTGTGCCGACAATATCTACAACAGCGTCTACAGCACCTACTTCATGAAAATGGACCCTGTTTACTGAAATACCGTGCACTGCAGCTTCCGCCTCAGCCAGGCAGTTGAAAATAGCAGAGCTGTTTTCTTTCACCAAACTGGGCAGATCTGAGCTCTCAATTAATTCGAGGATGTCCGTTAGATGCCTTGCAGACTGGGTCTTATCATCTATCCTTACTATGGCCCTTGTTCCGGCCAGACCTCCCCGCCTTACCAACTCTGCTTCAAAACTGTAGCCGTCAAGCTTCATGCAGGCAAGCAGTTCTTTTAAGTCCTCAAACTTTACTCCTGCATCAAGCAGGGCGCCTAGGGCCATATCTCCGCTAATGCCGCTATAGCAATCAAAATAGATTAATTTTGAGAGCCCTGTGTTGCTTTTATGAACAACCATTATTAAATCCTTTCTCCAATCCGGTTAATCATGGCGGCCATGTAACCGGCCCCGTAGCCATTGTCAATATTAACCACGGCTACACCGGATGCGCAGCTGTTTAGCATGGTTAAAAGCGGAGCAATCCCTCCCAGGTGAGCACCATAACCTACGCTCGTAGGAACCGCAATCACGGGGCAGGTAGCAAGCCCTCCGACAACACTGGCCAGAGCTCCCTCCATACCGGCTACAACTACGATCACCCTGGCCTTGTTTAAAACATCCCAGTTATCAAAAAGGCGGTGTATCCCCGCTACGCCGACATCAAATAATCGCTCTACATGGCTGCCTATTAGCTCTGCCGTCAGCGCCGCTTCTTCAGCAACCGGAAGATCTGCTGTTCCGGCAGAGACAACGGCAATGTAACCGACCGGTTCAGGTTCTCTCTCACCACGAAGAACAAGGGCTTTTGCCACCTCATGATATTCAACTTCCGGATATACTGCCCTGACCGCTTCAAAAACTGAAGGCTCAGCCCTGGTGGCCAACACTGTCCCCCCGCTTTCAGCAAGGCGTCCAATAATTGTGGCAACCTGTTCTTCAGTTTTCCCGGGGCAGTAAATAACCTCGGGGAACCCGCGGCGCAGGTAACGCTGGTGATCAACACGGGCAAAGCCAATATTTTCATAGGGAAGTATACGCAACTTCTCCACAGCTTGCTCTACAGTAATTTTGCCATTTTGCACTTCAAAAAGCAGTTCTTGTAGTTTTTTTTCGTTAATCGCCCCAGGTCTCCTCTCACTGGTCTTTTTTCGCTGAAGATGCCATTTATATATGTAAATGCATCCTATTTTCTATTTCCGGATAATATTTTTCATTATATCACAAGCAAATTAATTTGAAGAATAGGAATTGTGATATATTTCGGCGAAAAATACAATAACTGCTTTGGTAGGGAAATTATACCTTGAATATTGGATTTAACAGAAAAACCCCCGCAAGCTGCTCCCGGCGCATTTATCGCGCCGACAGAAACAATTATCGGTGAAAGTGTCACTGTTACCCATGGCCCAGTCTTACACGGCTGTACTGTAGAAAGAGGAGCTTTTATCAGGACGGGCGAGGTTTTTACAGGATTTCTGTTTAATTAGTGAGGAAGCCATGATCGCTGCCGGCATCGTTGTACCAGCGAACACGCAGGTGCCCCGTTTAAAGTAAAGAAAGAAATATCCGGCGATTCGCTGATCTGGATATCACAGAGCGCTTCGATTTGCCGGGAAGCCCCTTTTTTCTTAGTATTCAGCAGGCAGGGCGTTAAGTTCTTCCAGGGTAAATACAGGCCCATCCTTGCAAACATAAACCGGCCCTAAGTTGCAGCGCCCGCACTTGCCAACGCCGCACTTCATGCGCATTTCCAGAGTAGTAATCACCTGGTCTGGCGAAAATTTAAGCTTGTCCAGGGCCTGCAGGACAAATTTGATCATAATTGGCGGTCCACAGGTAATAGCAATTTTATTTTCCGGCTTGAAACCAAGCTCTTCTACATAGGTCGGCACAAATCCCACATTGCCGTCCCAATCAGGAAACTCTGCATCAACTGTCAGGTGAACATCCGTATCCGGTTCCTCAGCCCAGCTTTCTTTAACTTCACCTTTGCGAATCAGGTCCGCCGGGGAACGCGCTCCGTAAACAATATCGATATGCCCATAATCTTCGCGATGGTCGAAGCAGTAGCTGATTAAAGAGCGCAGGGGCGCCAGGCCAATGCCGCCGCCAATAAAGAGCAAATCTTTACCTTTCATTTCATCGACAGGAAAACCGTTTCCGTACGGTCCCCTGATTCCAATCTGCTGACCCGGCACAACGCTATGCAGGGCGCCTGAAACTTTACCAACATCTTTAATGCTGAATTCAAGGCATTCCCGACAGGTAGGAGATGAAGTAATTGAGAATATCGCTTCTCCAAGCGGCGGTATAGAGAGCATGGCGCACTGGCCGGGCATAAAATCAAAAGGCAGACCATCTTTACCAACCACGCGCAGGGTTTTAATATCAGGGGTTTCCTCGGTTATATCGAGTATGGTTGCCTGCTGGGGTAAAAGCACATTAACACTGCTCAACAGTTTCACCTCCAAAAGTCTGGATAGCCTGAACAATATCAAGGTTTACCGGGCAGCTGCGCAGGCAGCGCCCACAGCCAACACAGGCAATTTGACCGAATGTTTCAGGGTAGTACTGCAGCTTATGCATAAAGCGCTGCCTGATCCTTTCCTTGCGGCCCGGACGGGGATTATGGCCGCCGGCCATTTCTGTAAAGTGACCATACATGCAGCTGTCCCAGCAGCGGAACCGTTCGCCACCTGCTTCATGCCCGAAATCTTCAACATCGAAGCAGTAGCAGGTCGGACAGACATAGGTGCAGACGCCGCAGCCAAGGCAGCTTTTATATAACTCATCCCAGGCCGAATCGTCAAAGCGGTTTTTCAGGTTCTCCGGCAACCCTTCAAGCTTCAGCCCGAAATCGGCAGTTTTCACTTCTCCCGGTTCAAAAGACTGCCCTGAACCATCTTCAAGCAGATCTTCGGCCTGTTTTAGTAAAGTTTTGCCCTTATCAGTCCCTGCTTCGAGAAGCAAAGAACCGTTTTTCAGGTGGGCCACCACGTCGGCGCCGGGGGCGTCTGCCGGGTTGATGGCAAAATCATTACAGAAACAAAACGGATCCGGCTCGGTACAGGATAATGCAACTACGGTAGTGTTTTCGCGTCTTATTTTGTACAGCTCGTCGGCAGGATCCTGTTCTATATAAACTTTATCGAGCAATTCAACAGCGCTTAAATCACAGGGGTGAACACCAAAAAGAACTGCCGGTTTAACTTCTTCAGCCGGAATTACCTCGAGTTCTTTACCTTTGCACCTGTACTGCATATATGTTTCTTCGCGCGGCAGAAACAAATCCTTAGGCGGCACCGCTGTATTGGTTGCCTCCAGGTTAATTTTTGCGCCTTCCTGCCACTGCTGAAACAATACAACCGGCCCTTCCTGGACAGGCAGGAATAGAGGCCCTTGTGCCGACAGAGACTTCCAAAGTTCGGGAAGCTTTTCCCTGGCTATTACTTTTTTCATAATGACCTCCTCACTTTTCAGAAAAAGCCGCGGGATCGTCAGGCCGGTAAGTAAGCAGAGGCGGTTCAGCTTCTGCGTCAAGGCCGGCTTCGTAATCACCATACAGCTCATTGATATCTTTGATTAGTTTGCGGTTTAATTCCTGCAGAGGTATATTAACCGGACAGGACCGCTCGCATTCTCCACAGTCAATGCAGCGCCCGGTGCCGTGATAGGCCCGGACCAGATGGAACATGAAATTCTCACTGGGCTGGTAAGCTCGGCCCTGCCAGCGCGGGCTTTCCTGCTCGACAAAACACTCGCGGCAGCTGCAGAAAGGGCAGGCCTGACGGCAGGCATAGCAGCGCAGGCAGCGGGATAACTCTTTATCCCAGTACGCAAAGCGCTCGTCTGCAGGCATAGCTTCCAGTTCTTCAACCGGCTTAAAACGCCCTGCGGCTTTCCTTTCGCCCTGAGGGGAAAGCAGCATCTGGTCATAAGCTGCAGGATCGGGGTAAACACATTCCCGGCACTTGTCAAGCATAACATCTTCCCGCTTTACTTCCCTGTCACCGCCACCTGTCTTCAAAATCACTGTGCCGTTATTTTCGGCTATCCCTGACGGAACAGCTCCGGCTTCTTCAAAAAGCCTGTTGTAATCGAGCATTCCGGGACAGGGCAGTCCGTAAAGGATAACCTGTTCTCTTTTAACCATATTATCCTGGAGCAGACGGTTAAAAGCGCGGGCATCACAGCCTTTAACCAGGACCCCAACTTTTTCATGATCCTTTAACTCTTCCAGCAGGTAGCGGCTAAGGTTGATTCCGCAGAAGGAATCCCAGGTTAACTTCTCAAGGTCAGCTTCACTGCGGGCAAAAAGAGGCCGGGACTGCCACCAGTAGTGACCTTTTTCCCAGCCCAAAACCTGGCTGATGCGGCCTCCTAACAAATCCTGTTTGACTGCTTCGCGTATTATTTTAATGTTGTCTAAATTACGCTCTGCCATCGGGCATCCCTCATCTTTCTGTTCGGCCCGAGAGCCTTAATTTTTTCGGTCATCTCTGTCATCTCTTCGGCAAATTTATCGCCTTCAGAACTCGATATCCAGCGCACTTCAAAACGTTCCGGTTCAAAACCGGCAAATTCCACCAGGCGCTTAAAAGCTGAAAGGCGGCGGCGGGACTGGTAATTACCACTGGTGTAATGACAATCTCCGGGATGGCATCCTGCCACCAAAACACCGTCGGCACCGCGCTGGAAAGCACGCAATACAAACATGGGGTTAATCCGGCCCGAACATGGTATCCGGATCACCTTTACGTTTGCCGGGTAGGTCATCCGGCTGGTCCCGGCAAGGTCACCGCCTGCATAGCTGCACCAGTTGCAGCAGAAAGAAACAATCAGGGGCTCCCATCCGGCAGTATTTTCATTTAGCGCTGCAGACATATTGCATCCACCTCCGCCATAATTTGTTCGTTGCTAAAGCCTTTTAAGTTAATTGAACCGGAACGGCAGGTAACAGTGCAGGATCCACAGCCCTGGCAGAGCGCAGGGTTAACTTCGGCCACGGTGCGCTTAAGCGTGCCGTCCTTGTAGCGCTCCTCTACTTCCACCGGAGTAATAGCGGTGTAAGGGCAGATTGCCTCGCAGTTAAGGCACCCGGAACACTGGTTCTGGTCCACTTCGGCCGTGCAGGCTTCACCGAGCAGCTTTTCCTTGGAAAGCAGCCCGACCGCTTTGACAGCGGCAGCACTGGCCTGGGCTACCGAATCGGGAATGTCTTTCGGCGCCTGGCAGGCCCCGGCTATAAAAATGCCGGCCGTATGGGTTTCTACAGGCTTCAGTTTGGGGTGAGCTTCGTTGAAGAAATGGTAACTGTCGCTGTTTATGCCGATCAGGCGACCTAAATCAGGCGCGTCGTGACGGGCAATTGACGCTGCCGCCAGCACCACCATATCGGCCTTGATTTCAATGTTTCTGCCGCTCAGCGAATCAACCCCGCGGACCACCAGGTGATCATCTTCGGGAAAGATTTTACCGACCTGACCGCGCATATAAGCTACATCGTACTCTTCGGCCGCCCGGCGCTGGAATTCTTCGTAACCCTTACCGGCCGTGCGGACATCGATGTAGAATACATAGCTTTTCGCTTCCGGCACTTTTTCTTTTAATAAAATTGCCTGCTTTGCCGTAAACATGCAGCAGATCTTAGAGCAGTAATTCATACCGCGCGCTTTGTCGCGCGAGCCGACACACTGGATAAAAACAACCTTTTTCGGCGGTTTGCCGTCAGATAGGCGAACAACTTTACCCCCGGTCGGGCCGGAAGCATTAAAGAGGCGTTCAAATTCCAGGCCGGTCAGAATATCGGGATGCTGACCGTAGCCATACTCTCCGTAGATAGTGGGATCAAGCTGGTCATAACCGGTAGCAACAACGATTGCTCCGTAACGCCGCTCGATGAATTCATCCTGCTGTTCGTAATCTATAGCCTGCGGCGGACATTCTTTTTCACAGATCTGACAGCGTCCCTTCTTGAAATAGAGACAGTTGTCACGGTCAATTACCGGGACCATAGGCACAGCCTGGGGAAAGGGAACGTAGATTGATTTACGCCTGGTCATGCCCATTTCAAACTCAGAAGAAGCCTTGGAAGGGCATTTCTCCCAGCAGATGCCACAGCCGGTACACTTGACAGGATCCACGTAACGGGCTTTCTGCTTAATGGTAACATCAAACTGTCCGACAAAACCTTTTACCTGATCAATCTCGCAGTAGGTCAGCAGGTTAATATTCGGATGCTGGGCCGCCTCAACCATTTTTGGTGTTAGAATACAGGCGGAACAGTCGAGCGTGGGAAAGGTTTTCTCCAGCTGAGCCATACGGC
Source organism: Syntrophomonadaceae bacterium (assembly GCA_003564055.1). GTDB lineage: Bacteria > Bacillota > Dethiobacteria > DTU022 > DTU022 > T3SED10-7. The sequence continues at coordinate 544 of PWSG01000323.1, read as the reverse complement.
CGCCGATACTGGGGTCCTTCTCCACCAGGTCAACTACATAACCGGCTTCGGCTATATCAAGGGCAGCCTGAATTCCGGCGATACCTCCACCTATAACCAGGGCCCGTTTTTCAACATCAAGCTCGGGTGCTTCGAGCGGATCATTTAAAGCAGCCTTGGCGGCAGCCGCCCTGAGCAGGGCAATTGCCTTAGGGGTGCCGACTTCCATATCTTTATGAACCCAGGAGCAGTGCTCCCTGATATTGGCTACTTCCAGAAGATAAGGGTTTAACCCCGCTTCCGCGGCAGCCTTACGAAAAGTGTTTTCGTGCATCCGCGGAGAGCAGGTACCGACTACAACACGGTCAAGATTATTTTCTTCAATCGCTTTTTTAATAATATCCTGCCCCATTTCGGAGCAAAGATAGCGATATTCATCAGCGTGAACCACTCCGGGAAAATTGCGGGAGGCTTCCAAAGCCTCATCTATATCAACAGTGCCCGCAATGTTACTTCCGCAGTGGCAGATAAATACTCCTGTTCTTGGCAACGTCCTAACCTCCTT
>PWSG01000254.1 GCA_003564055.1 Syntrophomonadaceae bacterium | reverse complement strand
GATTTATTGATCTGTGAAAGGGTCATTAATGGCATTTAAGTTTTTTTACTTCCTTCCGTTTTTGCCTGAGAGAAAAAAGGGTTTTGACCGCTTCTATTATAGCGATAGTAAAGCCGGGGGTCAAAGGGCTTCTTATCCGAATTGCAGACTTTTTACAAGGCGGGCGATGCTAATTGCACAGGTTAGACCGGGGGATTCGATGCCGATTAAGTTTATAAGGCCGGGGAGGCCGCGGCTGGTCTCTTCGCTGATTATAAAGTCTCTAAAGGGTTCGCCGGGGCCGGATAGCTTGGGGCGAATTCCTGCCATTTCCGGCTCTAATTCATCTTCTTCAACAAAGGGCAGAAAGTTTTTTGCGGCTTGGTAAAAATCTTTGCTGTGTAAAGGGTTAACGCTGTAATCTTCTTCGTCTAGATAGATTGCATTTGGCCCCAGCCTGAGGCGGCCGTCTAAGGTGGTGGTAACGTGAATGCCAAGACCGGTAAGCTCGTGCAGGGGCGGCGGGTAGATAAGGTGTTTTATAAGGTTGGCCTTGTTTTGAGGCAGGGTGAAGTATTCGCCCTTGCAGAGGTGCTGTTTGTAGCCGGCAGCTGTGATGTCGATTCCGCAAAGGGCGGCCACACGGTCTGCATGCAGGCCGGCACAGTTGATCAGGTGCTCACAGTCAATAGCGTCAGTAGTGCCATCGGGGTTTTTGAAATGAATTCTGTAGCCGCCATTTGTCTCTAAAGTTTCAATTTTTGTGACCAGGTGGCAGTAGGCTGAAAGTACACCATTTTGAAGGGCGTTATGCTCAAGGCGGGCCATCAGGCTGTGAGAATTTATGATTCCCGTGGAAGGGGAGTAAAGGGCGCATCCGGCGTTGATATGTGGTTCAAGCCGTTTGATTTGTGCTCGGTTTAATTCTTCGAGGTCATTTACACCGTTAGCGGCGGCAGTGCTAAGAAGCTCTGTAAGAGATTCATCTTCCTCAGTTGAATTGGCGACAATAATTTTACCGCAGCGCTTAAAGGGGATATCCCATTTGGCACAGAACCGGTAGAGCAGCTCTTTACCCTCCACGCAGAGGCGGGCTTTTAAGCTGCCTGCAGGGTAATAGATGCCAGCGTGAATAACTTCGCTGTTGCGGCTGGAGGTTTCGCGACCGAAGCACTCATTTTTATCGATCAGCACGATCGAACGCTTTGGCTTAAGTGTGGATAGCTCTGCCGCTACGGCCAGGCCCACTACTCCTGCCCCGATTATAATCAGGTCAACTTTGTCGGTGGTCATTTTTTATAACTCTACAATCTTGTGTCTTCCTACAGCTAAAAGCACGATCACATCTTTGCGAAACTGCCAGAGGATTCTCAGGTCTTTATTTACCCGACTCTCCATAATTCCTGATTTGCCTTTTAGCTTCTTGGTATTTAAGCCAGGATAACGAGGATCCCGCTGCAAGAGAGCAACAGCTTTTATTACCTGCTTTTTCTCATTTTCACTAAAGCTGTCCCCGGCTTTTTTAAATTTATCGGTTGCATATAGTTTGTGCATTTAGCTGTTAATTTTTAGCTGTTGTTATTCTCTTCTACCCAGCCTGCCTCCTTAAATAATTGACCCGCCTCTTCGAATGTTTTTGCGCTGCCATCAGCAAACTCCTGATCTGCCTGCGCCAGGGCTTCCTGCAAATCATTTTCGGTTATAAGGCTTGATTTGGAAACAGGAACAACAGGGGTAATAACAATGTTTTTACCACTTATCCTGAAAAGCAACCTGTCACCTTCAGTAATAGCGAGTTGATCGATCATTTTTTTCGGCAAGGTGATTTGTGCTTTTTTCCCAACCCGCCTGATCGCTTCAGTCAAGACTTATCATCTCCTAAATTACAACTTTCCTACTTTTGTATTATATATGATTTTCCTACAATTGTCGATTGGTTAGCAGGGGAAAATGTTCGATTATTAAGCCACTGTGGACGTTCGAACCGTCTCCATGGCGTCGCTTAACGCTTAACAAGGAAAATAGGCTGAAAATACTGCACTTAAGCCTGGGCAAGGACTGCTTCGCGCAGGGTGGAGAGCTTTTGTTCTGCTTCGGCGGCAGTTTTTGCTTTAGCTGAAAGGTAAAATTTAACCTTGGGCTCGGTGCCGGACGGGCGGACAGCAAACCAGGAACCGTCTGAGAGGTTGTAGCGCAGGCCCTCTGACGGGGGCAGGTTTAAATCAAATTCGCTGCCGCTTTCCAGATCCAGGCCCCTGCCCTGCTCGTAGTCCCTCTTTTCCATTACTTTCTGACCCGCAAACTGAGCAGGAAGTTTATGATAGGCGGCAACATGGCGTCCGGCTTCTGAAATATCTTTTAGCTCGACTGTAAGGAGAGCTTCGCGGTGGTAACCATGGCGCTTTTGCATTTCGTCTAAAACTTCGAGGAGATCTTTGCCCTGCTCCTTGTAGTAGGCGGTCATTTCAGCGATTAAAAGCGATGCAATATTTGCGTCTTTATCGCGGACAAAGGTGCCTGTTAAAAAGCCGCAGCTTTCTTCATATCCGAAGACAAAGTGAGGTGAACCTTCTTCCTCAAATTCTTTCATTTTCTCACCGATAAACTTAAAACCGGTCAGGGTTTCAAAAGTCTGCAGGCCGTATGAAGAGGCTACTTTATGGCCCAGGTCGCCTGTTACAACTGTTTTTACGAGGACCGGCTTATGAGGCATGATCCCTTTTTCTAGACTTAGGCTGCAGATATATTCGACCAGCAGGGCGCCAACCTGGTTTCCGCTTAGTATAACGTAGTTTCCGCTGTGGTCACGAATGGCAGTGCCTACACGGTCACCGTCTGGATCGGTGGCCAGGACAAGGTCGGCAGCAAGAAGGCGGGCTTTCTCGAGAGCCATATCGAGGGCGGCAGGATCTTCCGGGTTGGGACTGCGCACTGTGCTAAAGTTGGGATCTGCCTTGATCTGCTCTTCGACCAGGTTCAGATCAATATACCCTGTCTGGGTTAAAAGATTAGGAATGCAAACCGCACCTGTTCCGTGTAAAGGTGTAAAGACAACGCTGATGCAAGCTTCAGGGCTGCTCAG